>CBDUTA010000142.1:0-8636 GCA_965369785.1 uncultured bacterium | reverse complement strand
CCGGGAGGAACAACGGTACCCGATTGAGTTTGAGCCGCAAGAATAGCCGTGATTCGTGTGGAAGAGATTCCAACTTTGAGCGGATGAATTTGTTGGAGTAGTTTCTCAAGGGCCTTTCCTTCGAATCTCGCTGTCACTTCCAGAAGGAATCCGTCCGTAGAACAAATCTCGATCCGGGGAGAGAGTCTCTGAGCGATGGCCAGTCGGTCCGGATGGGAGCTAAAAATGGCTATAAAACGTGGCATGGTTGGGGTTTTTCCCTCGTAGCAATTCAACTTTTGTGCAAATACCCCGTAAAAGACAGGCGTGCCGCAGGGGAACTTCCCTGCTCGTGAAACTCCACTGAGCTTTGCGCCGTCGAAACGAGATCACCACGGAGGCTGCACTGCCCGCTGTGGCCGCATTCCCTAATATCAGTAAAGTCGTGGGGGTTCCCTGAACAGCCCGTTTCAGCCTGAACCAACAACGAAAGGGGATTTTATGAAGGGTTTCCGGATGGGCTTCCCTGCCCTGAGTTCCGGGATCGAGCACCACGACTCCAAACCCGCCTGCTTGAGCCAGAATGTCGACTGTTTTTAGGGTCCCACCGCGGACCCAAAGTAAGCGCTGCAGGTCAATTCCTGCTTTTCGAGCAAAAACCGGATCCAGTGAAGAGAAAGAATCAACGTAAGCAACCACTTCTCCTCGTTGGGTTGCTTGAGACAGGATGGAGAGAAGGAGACTGGTTTTCCCACTGGAAGAAGGTCCTACGAGCTCCGTGATTTGGCCGCGTGGGATGCCGCCTGAAAGTAGAAGATCCAGGTGCTTCAGCCCTGTAGATAAAAATGTTTTCTGGGTCTTTTCCTGGAATTGCGATCCGCGAAGAGTTGAGTCGATTATTTGACGAGCGGTCGCGTTACGCAGCATAGTTTCACCTTTTCTTCACCTAGCATAGTGACGCCATTTCTTCCTGTCAAGCGTGACTTCGTGACTTCGTGCATTCGTGCTTTCGTCTGAGTTTCTGCTGGAGGCCGGCGAGCGCACCCCCGACAGCACGAACTGACAATAGCCCGAGATTCCGGGAGTTCTCCGAGAAGCCCTGTAATGGCACCACAGACGAAAAAATTGTCCTATGCGGTGACAATCAAACAGCTCCCAACAGGAACCATCACAAACTCACGAAGTTACGCTGCACGACCGCACGACCGCACGAAGTCACGAATTGACAGGGTCTGGTTTTCCGTGTATTCCGTGTGGATGAGCTTTCTTTTGCCTGCGGGGACTCTATGGTGGCGGGAACTGGTGCGATTTTACAGGCAACGCAGCCGTGTGTTGGGTGCTCTGGGGACTCCCCTGGTTTTCTGGCTTCTCATTGGATCGGGAATTGGTGCTTCTTTTCGCCCTCCTTCAGCACCGGACGGAATGAACTACCTAGAATACTTTTACCCGGGAACCATGGTCCTGATCATTCTCTTTACAGCCATTTTTTCCACCATCTCCGTCATTGAGGATCGCAAAGAAGGATTTTTACTCTCTGTTTTGGTTGCCCCTGTATCCCGCTCCGGATTGGCTCTGGGCAAGATTCTGGGTGGAGCCACGCTTGCCTTTCTTCAAGGGTTTCTGTTTGTTTTAGTGGCTCCCCTGGTGGGTATTGCTTTGAACTGGGGGAAGGTCGTACTCCTGGCGGGAGTCCTTTTTCTTATCTCATTTTCACTGACTGCACTGGGCTTTGCCTTTGCCTGGAGGATCGATTCCACCCAGGGTTTTCACGCCATCATGAATCTTCTGCTTTTTCCCATGTGGCTGCTCTCCGGTGCTCTTTTTCCCCCCTCCGGAGCCTCCACCTGGGTAGGATGGGTGATGAAAGTCAATCCCCTGACCTATGCAGTGGCAGCGGTGCGTCACCTACTGGATCAACAAAATCCCATGTTGGAGTTGGGATTTCCTTCATTGCCTCTCAGTGTACTGGTGACGGTCCTGTTTAGCTTGGGGACCTTTCTGGTTTCCTTTTGGGTGGTCCAGCAGCGTGGCGTGCCTACTCTTAAATGATCTCCATTGGCGACTTGCCCACCCTCAATGCAGCACTCAATGGAACGAGTGCTGTTTTGCTCGCTCTCGGTTATCTGTTGATTCGGCGAAAGAAGGTGGATTTGCACAAGGCCTGCATGGTGAGTGCCTTTGTGACCTCAACCCTGTTCCTTGTTTCCTATCTGACCTATCATTATCATGCCGGGTCGAAGCCCTTCCCGGGCGAGGGTTGGACTCGCCCCGTGTACTTCGCCATTTTGATTTCTCACGTCATCCTGGCCACGGTCACTTTGCCTTTGACCATCGTCACACTGGCGCGTGGGTTAAGAGGTCGCTTTGAAAAACATCGACGCATTGCTCGCTGGGCTCTCCCCATCTGGCTCTATGTTTCGGTCACCGGCGTGATGGTTTATCTGATGCTCTATCATTGGTAAGGAGTCTTATGGAACCCAACGGCGAAAAACTCTACCCGCCATCTTCCTACCTGGTCGCTTATGAAGACATTGAGTTCTTGAATAGAGATGACCTCCGCCCTGTTCGGCTGCAACTGGAACTGCTGAAGCCTGAGCTGATCATGGAAGAAAACAAAATCGTTTCCACAGTCGTGGTATTCGGTAGTGCAAGGCTGTTGAGTCGGGAGGAAGCCGAAAAGAATCTGGCCGATGTTGAAAAAAAGGCTGTCCAGAACCCGGACCAGCCCGGTGTACAGAAAGCGTGTGTACGAGCGCGGTGTTTGGTCGAGAATTCGCGCTACTATGAAGAGGCTAGGGAGTTTGCCCGACTCGTTTCATCAACCTGTCAACTGGATCGAGGCAACTGCGATTTTGTTGTGGTTACCGGTGGAGGTCCGGGGATTATGGAAGCTGCCAACCGGGGAGCCTACGAAGTGGGTGCCAAGTCGGTCGGTTTGAACATCACTTTGCCGTTTGAGCAAAAGCCCAACCCTTACATCACGCCCGATCTCTGTTTTCAATTTCATTACTTTGCCCTGCGCAAAATGCACTTTTTGCTGCGCACCAAAGCCCTGGTGGTGTTTCCCGGAGGCTTTGGAACCCTGGATGAGCTGTTCGAAACGTTGACCCTCATTCAGACCCAAAAGATGAAAGCCATTCCAGTGCTGTTGTTTGGAAAGAGTTACTGGAAAAAGGTCCTCAATTTTGATTTTTTGGTCGAACAGGGGACCATCTCTGCTGAAGATCTGCAGCTTATGAGCTATGTGGAAACTGCAGCCGAGGCCTGGCAGAAGATCGCGGATTTCTACCAAATTGAGAATCTGGAATGACTTCGCGACCGGAAGCCAAGGAGCGGTCAGGCGGTCAGGCGACCTCGATTTCCCGTTCCTTGTGCTCGAATTGCTTGATTTCCTTGTCGGAAATCTTCATCCGAGTCTTAGTCTTGTAGTAGTGAGGGTGCTGGGCCTTTACCGCATTGTAGACCTCGTCCCAGCACTCGGGACAATCGTCAACGTGGGCAAAAAAGATTAATTGATCGTCCACGTCCAACTTATCGGACAAATATTGAGCCAGCAGCTTCCGGGGGCATTTTTTCATCATTTTCTGCTCTCCTCTAATCGAGTGCACTGTATAAAGAAGGTTCTTTTGGCAAAAAGTTTCAAAGATTTTTAATTTGATGGGTTTCAGCCACCATTTCTCACACCTGATCGTACGCGGTACGGGGGCACCCGTTTGCGGATCGCGCAACGCCGTAGACGCGGCCAGAACCGCTGCCACAGTAGATTGGGTGTGAGAAGTGCGGGTTAAAGAGGGAGTCGATTGGGGTTGCTCTGATTGAATTATCTTCGAGCCTTTTGCTATCTTATTCGCTATGATTTCAGCCACCCAAATCCGCAAGGGAATGATTCTTATCTATAAAGATCAGCCTCACCGCGTTCTGGAGTTTCACCATCGGTCTCCGGGCAAAGGGCCGGCCTTTGTACGGGTTCGCTTGAGAAATCTCCTCACAGGAGCTTCCTATGAACACCGGTTCAGCTCTGGAGAGAGTGTGGAACGGGCGGTTCTGGACCAGCAGGAAATGGAGTTTCTTTATAAGGAAAGCTCCCTATATCACTTGATGAACACTGAGAACTTCGAACAGTTTCCCATTGAGGAGGAGCTTCTAGGAGAGTTCAAGAGGTATCTTAAAGAAGGATCCAAGGTTCAGGTCGAATTCTTTGAAGGGCGACCCATTGCCGTGGAGATGCCGTCCTTTGTAGAGTTGAAGGTGGTGGAGACGGAACCTGAGCTCAAGGGAGCCACTGCCAGCAATTCCCCAAAACCTGCCACTCTGGAAACTGGAGCAGTCATTCAGGTTCCTGCCTTTATTCGTACGGGCGAGATGGTGCGGGTGGACCCCAGCGAGGGCCGTTACCTGGAAAGGGCCAAAGGCTAAACCGCTGACTGGCTGATAGCTAACAACTGACAGCATGACAGCATGACAGCACGAAGGCACGAAAATGCAGCGTGAAAAACTCGAGGTGGACGTCCTTTTCGTTGGAGCCGGTCCTGCCAGTTTGGCCAGTGCTCTGCACTTGTCTCGGTTGATTCGGGAACACAATGAAGCCGTTGAGTCAGGAGCAAAGTCGGGCGGCAAAGTGAGTGATCCGACACTGCTGGTCATCGAAAAGGGCAGGGAGATTGGCTCTCACGCTCTGAGCGGAGCCGTTATTGATCCCCGTGCTTTTGATGAACTTCTTGAAGGATTCGATGGCGAGGAGCCCCCTTATGACGCACCTGTGGATGATGACGCGTTGTACATCCTCAGCAAGAACAAAAGCTTCCGTTCGCCCATTACCCCGCCTCCCTTGAGAAACCATGGTTACTATGTGGCTTCTCTGGGAAAAGTTGTGAAATGGCTGGCCGGACTGTGCGAAAAAAATGGCATCGATGTCTACCCCGAATTTCCCGCGGTCGAGTTGCTCTATGAAGGTGATTCAGTGGTGGGAGTGCGGATGGGCGACAAGGGGATCGACAAAGATAGAAATCCCAAACCGAATGTCGAGCTGGGAATGGATGTGTTGGCCAAGCTGACCGTGCTGGGTGAAGGTCCGCGAGGCACACTGGCTCTTCAGGCTGAACGCCGTTTCGGTCTCAACGAGGGGAGGCATCCTCAGATCTACGCTCTTGGCGTCAAGGAAATTTGGCGAGTCGATCGGGAGGTCCACCCCGGGATTGTCTACCACACCCTAGGGTTTCCACTCGGCACCCAGGACTTCGGCGGTGGGTTTGTCTACACCATGAAGGACAATCTGATCGACCTGGGTTTTGTCGTCGGTCTGGACTACGAAAATCCCCGCCTGGATGGGCATCAGATCTTCCAACAGTTCAAGACCCATCCCTTCATCCGGGAACTGCTGGAAGGAGGAGAGGTTCTTTCCTACGGTGCCAAGGCCATCCCGGAAGGAGGATATTACTCGATGCCGCGGGGTTATGCCGACGGCCTGCTCATTGTGGGTGACTCGGGAGGATTCTTGAATGCTCAGCGCTTAAAAGGGATTCATCTGGCCGTCAAATCAGGAATACTGGGGGCAGAGACCCTCTTCGAAGCTCTTCTTCAGGAGAATTACTCTCAAGCCGTGCTGCAAGGTTACGCAGACCGTTTTGAGAGAAGCTGGGCCAAAAAGGAACTTTGGGGAGTCCGGAATTTTCGACAGGCTTTTCAGAGGGGCTTCTGGTCAGGAATGTTCCATGCGGGTTTGCAATTTTTGAGCAACGGCAGGGGAATCAAAGATCCGTTCCCCACTCTGCCGGGTCATACTCGAATGAAGTCACTCAAGGAATATTTCCGAGAAACGGATGTGAAGCCGAAGAAGAAGGCTTTTGATGGCCAGCTCACCTTTGACAAGCTGACCGATGTTTATTATTCGAACACGGCCCACGAGGAAGATCAGCCGTGCCACCTGAAGATCCTGGATTTCGACATCTGTAACAACCGGTGCAGAAATGAGTACGGGAATCCTTGTCAGCACTTTTGTCCCGCCCACGTCTACGAAATGGTCGAACAGGACAGCCAACCCCGTCTACAACTCAATTTCAGCAACTGTGTCCACTGCAAGACCTGCGACATTATGGATCCCTATCAGATCATTGTCTGGACTCCACCTGAGGGGGGAGGGGGACCCGATTATAAGAATATGTGAGCGCGAAGCGCGCGTTCCAGGTTCCAGGTTCCAAGTTCCAGGTTTCTGGTTTCAGTTTTGAATTTGGGATTTAGAATTTGTTTTGAATTTGGAATTTCCGTTGACCGCGGTTAGCGGTTACCCGCAAGACCGCTTCCAGTCCCAACCAGAGAGAGAGCAGAAAAATTCCTCCGCCTAGGATCAGCAATAGATAGGTTTCACCGTTCCAGAAGTCTCGAATTTTGATCACCATGGCCGTCAGGGTGGTGATCAGCATGAACATCATGGGTACCCCTGTGTACCAGTAGGGGCGGCGTTGCTGCATCAGATAGAGGGTAATGGTCAGAAGGGTGAGAGCGCCCAGGATCTGGTTGGTTGTCCCGAAAAGTTGCCACAAAGCCAGGCCGGCAGCTTGTCCATTCACTTTGTAGAAGGCAAAACAACCGATCACGGTCACGGCCAACAGAGAGGCAACATAGCGATTGGAGAGAAATGGGAGCCGGAGAGTCTCGCTCATTTCCGAGATGTTAAAGCGCAATAGTCGCGTTGCCGAATCGAGTGTGGTCAAGGCAAACGAGATCGCCACCAGCGCTACAAAAGCCTTTCCCACCTCCAGGGGCAGCCCGAGCTGACTCATGAAGAGTGCCGAGCCGTCAATAAAGGCTTTCATGTTGGGCCCCAAACCGTCAGCTAATTCCCAGGAGTTGTAGTGTGCCATCCACAGATCCCGGGTCAGAAATCCCGCCGTACAGGCCAGAACTGAAGCCAAACCCAGCAACGATTCTCCAATCATTCCTCCATAGCCGATCAAGAGAGCATCGCTTTCTTTGTTAATCTGTTTTGCGGTGGTGCCCGAGGACACTAAGCCATGAAAACCGGAGATGGCTCCGCAGGCAACGACGATGAAGACAAAAGGGAAAAGAGGCGGTGCGCCTGGAGGGTGAGTTTGTAGCGCGGGTGCTGCGAACTCGGGTCGAAGCACAAAAAAGCCGGTGAATATGCAGGCCAGCCCCAGGTACAGCAGTAAAGAATTGAGGTAATCGCGAGGCTGCAACAGGACCCAAACCGGAAGGACCGAAGCCGTCAAGCTGTAAAGCAGCAGAAGAATACTCCATGTGCCCAGGGTAAGATCGAGGGTGGGTAATCGAATGCCCAGCCAGACACTGAACAGGGTAATGACCAGGGCAACGGCCGTGACTTTCCAGATTGAAATATTCTTTCTGAAAACCAGCCAGCCAACCACCAGGGCAAGAACCATCAGTGTGGCACTGGGATAGACCGCCTCCGGGTTATAGGCGATGGTGAAAAGGGTTGCGCAAACGTGCACGAAAACACCCATGGCTAGGGCAATCAAGAAAAAGATGATGATATGAAATAGAGTTTTGGCCCTCTTGCTCACGACCGATTCAGCAACCTTGCCGATCGACATTCCGCGGGCTCTCATGGAAACGACCAAGGCTCCAAAATCATGGACGGCTCCAATAAAGAGTGTTCCGAAAACGACCCAGAGCATGGCTGGAATCCAACCCCAGATCACGGCAATAGCGGGACCCAACATGGGAGAGAGCCCTGCAATGGAGGCATAGTGATGTCCAAAGAGAACGTACTTGTTGGTGGGGACGTAGTCGATGTCATCCTGAAGCTCATGAGCAGGCGTGGAAGCTTGGGAATCCAGTCGAAAGATTTTCCCGGCTAAATACTTGGCATAGATGTGGTAACCGGCCAGATAGAGGGCGAAGCAGACAAGAGTTGCCAGTACGGGAACCATGACTCTATTGCGAGCGTCTCATCCGGTCTGCAGGTCTATTCACAGGAAAAAAGGTATTCCTTGAAACCATTTCTCAGCAGGAAGGAATTGCAGACACGAAAATTGGGTAGCAGTTGATTGAGATCAGTTTGTTGGTATCTAGTGCACTGACGCAGGATCGTAGAGTTGGTCTTGTAAAGTAAACGGTCGTGATCCACGATCTGAAAGGTCGTGGGTTTTTCGGGGACGTACTTTGAGGTGGAGATGAGTGCGAACAACAACGTTCCCTTGTGACAGAAGTGACCCAAGTGAAGAATCAGCGATTGCAGCTCGTCACGATCTAAATAGTTGAAAAGGTCCCAGCCCAGGATGATGTCGAAACGAGTGTTCTTTTGATAGGGTAGAAGATACTCGAAAACCGCCCGGTAGGAGAGCTCGTCTTCAGAAAGATAATCGAAGGAGGTCAGGGTCCGGTAAAAGTCTTCAATGTAAACCTTGCAGGAAAACTGGGAAAAGAAGTCTACGTTGGCTCCCAAAGCAGGTCCCAGGTCAAGAACATGATATTTTCGCTGGAGCCGCAGTTGATCGTACAGGACCTTGAGTGCAAGAGAAACGTTGGTTTCAGGCTCAGGTGGAGAGTCCTCAATGGGTTCCTCTTTCGACTTCAAACCCAGCGCAGAGAACCACTGCTTCATGCTCGGGGTGTGTCGGCCTTGACTCCGACACGGCGTTCCTTATTCGTTGGAGTGTTTTTTACGTGCTCCTCTT
>CBDUTA010000141.1:0-8675 GCA_965369785.1 uncultured bacterium | reverse complement strand
TATCTTTTTTAGTTATAATGTGTTTAATTTCATTTTTTCGCAACTCTTCATCGTAGAGGTTGTAATAGTGGGGTCTTAAAGGACGGACTCCCAGCCACTAGAGATCTCTCTTGAGCAAGTTGTAAATCATGGGCAGATCATCCAGCCAGGTTCTTCTCAAAAACCGGCCCCATCGAGTGACACGGAAATCATTCTGGAACTTACCGTTTCGGCTCAGGTTGTTGGTCCGGTAGACGTAATCCTGCAGGTATTCGGAATAAAGAGACATGGTCCGCAGCTTGTAAACATCCAGAATCCGACCGTGCTGTCCGATCCTCTTGAGCCTTAGAATCAGAGCACCGTTGCGGGATATTCGAGTCTTTCGGCGCTGGGACTTTTTAACTAAAAAGGCAAACAGGTCGTCCACGAAACACGTGGCAAAGATCTCGAAGCCACAAGCTTCCAAACGCCCCAGAATCTCTGCTTTGGGCAGAACCCGGATTTTCCGGCCGGTCCAATGAAAATATATCTTTCGGGTTCCGGGCAACTTGGAAAAGACGCGGTGAATCAATAGATCGGCGGCGTAAAAGGCGTGGGAAATGCCCGGGGGCAGCTTCCGGAAAATCCTTTGCTTTCGTGCTTCAACTGTTTGCACACAGCCCAGAAACTTTCCCCCTTCGGTCAGCTTGGAGCGGGCGACTTCAAAGAACTGCTGGAGGTGGGGGATTTGATTGGCCTCTTGCAAAACCACCAGAGACTTCAATGAACCGTTGGCGACTTCTCCCACTTCAGCCGGCCTGGATGTGATCAAGGTGGCTTCAGGAGAGAAGGTGGACAGCTGACCCCACAAGAGGGATCGGATCGCCTCCGATGATGCTCCCTGTCCTTCGACTTCCAAGGCTTTTCCGGTAATGAATCTAGAAGAAAGTCCCATTGTTTACCTCGATGAGTTCGTCACTTCGTGCGTTCGTGCGTTCGTGCTGTTGTGCAGTCGTATTTTCAAGTGCAGGAATGTGGGAGGCACATCAGGTGCCGAATCCGTTTCTGATGAATCCCGTAGTGCTTTCGTGATGTGATGCAGTCAGAGCCGTGGGCTTTAGCCCACGGGCCTCCCCTGAAGGGGCGGCACCTCACTTCGTGCGGTTGTGCAGTCAGATCACGCTTCGCTCGCCTTCCAGGTTCCAAGTTTTGGATTTGGAATTTGAGATTTGGAATTTGTTTGAGATTTGGAATTTCGAATTTTAAATTTGCGCGCTTGGCGCGCTCTTACGCCGGCATGAATTGAAAACGGTACTGAAAATCCGCATCGTTTCTCACGATGCGAATGCTCTCCGGATAATTCTCGATCAGCCAAAGGAAGAACCGGCTGACATCGATTTTCTCCGACAACATCTTTTCCCGCCGTCTGCCCCATTCGGCTTTCAATCCCGGCGACCTCACCAGTTCTTCAACCTTCCTTAAAAACTTCTCCCTCTCCGAGGTCCGGAATCCGAAGGTCAACTGATATCGGTGCTCCAGTTCTTCCAAATATCCGATTTCGCCCACGAAATCGTTGAATCTCAACGACGGAGTTCCCAAAATGGCCGCTTCCGCTGCCATGGTCTGACTATCACCGATGTAGAGGTCCGCCCCTGCCAGGGCGTGGTGGATCTCTTGAGCAGGAATTCCGATCCTAAAGCGTTCTAATTCCGGGTCCAGTTTCTGCTCCGAGCTGATGTAAACTTTCCCCTGGCAACGGAGCCGATCGATCAACTCATGGGCCAGCTCTGAGCTGATGCCTTCTTTCCCCTTGTCATGGTGAGCCGCCAGGCCGGAGAATCTCAAAAGAGTGTATCCTTTGCCGTTTTTCCTGAGCGCTTGCCCTACGCTGGACTTTGCACGGAAGTATTTCTGGTCCAGGTAGGCCAGCTCATGATAGCCCTCATAGGCGATTCGCTTCCTTTCCCATCCTCCCACTGAGCAGCAAGCGGGGGCCAGGATCCAGCTGGCAAAAGGGTAAGACAGTCTGGAGAATAGTGGAACGGCTCCAACATCGTCTTCGTTCACCAACAGCGAAGGAATTCTGAGAAGCCGCCCCACGTGACTGAGTTCGATGGAAGTCCCGACCAGAAGATCGGGCTTGAAGCGAAGGGCCGTGGCCAAAAACTTCACCTCTCGGATCAGCATGCTGGAAATCAGAGACGTCTTTGCAGCACCGCGCTGTCTGTTGTAGATATTCCGGGAGGGCCAGCTTTCCGTGGCGATCAGGTCCTCGAGAACGTCTTTGCTCTTGTACAGAACAAGGATTTCGTGCCCTCGCTGGATCAAGCCCCTGATCACATTCTTGAAGAGGTGATAGTGGGCCGGATGACCTAAGAAGAAGATGATTTTCATCGATGGTCCTGAAGTGTCTTGAGAAGGGTGGTTGGTGCCAGATGACGCTCTGGGCCTGATGCTGTTTCTGCTCTAACTCAAGTGACTCAGCTTTTTTGTGACGTAAAAGTGTTGGCGATGCGTCAATGAAGTCTTCCAACCGTACTGGACTTCCATATTGTTTTCAGCAAGCATCTTCTTCACTTCAGCCGTCGTAAAGAAGGTGATTAAGTCTTTAATAAAAAGATTTTCATACTTGCTTCGTAACTCTTTGAGCGGTCTTTTTGGCCTTTTAGAATAGAAGATCTTTCGTGTGATCCTATAGACCTGGAAGCCGAAGAGGTCGGACAACCAACGCAGGCCACGGGTCCTTTCAAAGAACCGGAGTGTGGCGCCGTAGGTGTGGAACAGATAGCCGTAAGGACTGTGGATATTGCGCATCTTGACAAAGAAAAGCGCCCCTGGTTTGACAATCCGGCAACATTCCGCAAATGCCTTTTTGGGATCGGGGGTGTGATGAATCACGCCGGTTGAGATCACAAAGTCGAAGCTATCAGAAGCGAGCGGGAGCTCCAGGTTGTTGCCCCACACACAGTAATTATTGCTGTTTTGCTCGACCATCCTTAGCGAATTCAGGCTGTAGTCGAGGCTGAGGACATTGGCGTATCCGTGGGAACTCATATAATTGGAAACTCGACCTGACCCGCACCCGACATCGGCTATCAGGGCATCTTTGGGCACCTTCGTCAAGATGTCTTTGATCTCCTTTTCAACCCCGGCCTCCACTTCATCGAGGTTAGACCAGTCCCTCACGCCGAAGGGATTTTCCTCGTAGAACTTCTTATCTCCAAGATCCTGGTCTCGGTCTTTTTCGTGGATGAGACAAGCAATCCCATCGATGATGGGGAATTTCTCCCCCAAATCAGTCTGAAATGCATTCCCATTGACTTTATGCAAAGGCTTCAGGTCGCGAGGGTTTTTCAACAAGCCTTCGATGGTCTCCGTCGGCACAGTGGTTTCGATGTTCATGACTGATTGACTGCTTCACTCCGGGAGTGCATCCGAGCTAGGGTTCTTTCTGGCCGTTTCGCAAAGTACAAGAGGTGTCCCAGGCTCGACAGCATGGTGGCCTGCCCCCAGTGAAGGGCTTCCAGATTGTTTTTCCAGGAACGATAAATGCGATATCGAAAGCTTCCGTTTTCTTTGAGCATGTTGTCTAACGCCCAGAGACAGACCTTAAAGGCATGCCCCAAAGCATCGTCGTCGTAGACCGAATACTTCGAAAAAGATTCTATCGCCTGTGCGGTTGCCTGAATGTCTATGGGGTGGAGACGATCATGGTAGAACTTGGGTTTACCATTGCTTTCGAAAAGGTTTTCCGCCCAGAACGTATACGTTTTCTTGATCACCTCTTGATCTACAAAGTCGTCTCCAGCGAGTTCCTGGGAACGGATCAGGCAGTCTAGATTGTAGGCCGTGTGATAGTTATCGATCCATTTCTGCATGTCCAGATCCCCGTAGTACCAGCTTCCATCGGGGTTCATTTTGCTGACTGACCACTCCAGCGCCTGTTTGGCGAGTCGAAAGTGCTTATCGTTACCGGTGTAACGCCAGGCTCGAAGTAAGGCGACTGCTCCCAGAAGATTGGCATTATGAACAACTCCATTCATTCCCGGGGCATAGGCGAAGCAAAACCCGGAGTCATCGACCGTCCGTTCAAGGTCGTTAGCTACAAAATCAGCGACACTCGTAACGACCTCCCGGAAGCGCGTATCACCCAGGACGCGCCAGGCCAAGTCGAAGGTTTCCTGAATATGTGAGGTCCAGACAATTGTCGGAAGTCCTTTGCGATAGAATCCTAGCCGGCTTGCGAAATCAAAGTCATTCCCCCAGCAGTATCCCGAGTAGCCTGGGGAACGGTTTTCCATCAACCAGTCCAGACCCCTGTGCGCATAATCAAGGTGCTTGTCGTCGCCGGTTGCCAAGTAGTACTGCAGGTACCCTTTAATGATAAATCCCCATCCCTTTGTGCTTTGTAGCTTGGGGACACCGAGCATCCTTCTCAGGTTCAAAGGAGAACGTTTCGCTAGCTGGACAGCAGCAATTTTGGGATACAGTCCAAACCGCGTCAGGGAAGTGACATACGGAGAGGCCAGCAAATCATCATATTCCCAACCCGAAAAGTCATGATCTGCAAGGTGGTTGTGAAGCTCTTGAAAGGCAGTCTCCACCCGCTCCAGATGTTCGACTTTAGAAATAACTGTATCGATCACGATCGCTCCAGAAGTCTCATTTTGAGCATCAGCGCATCGGCGAAGAACTTGGCAGCCCAGTTGGGATACTTGAGAAACGAGTAGCTTCCGAAGATGGGGAAGGCTCCTGGGATTGCACCTTTAACACCTGGATTCTTGGAGGAGGTGTCCTGGAGAAGTTTCACGAAATCAACCATTTTGAAAGCTGAATCCAAGTACGTCGTATCCCCAGTGATTTGGAAGAGCCTCATCCAGACAATGGCCAGTTGGACATTACCCGTCACGCAGCTGTACCTTCCTTTCATTTGAGGCAAATACTTTCCGTGATTTTTCCAACTTCTGTCCCAAAACGTGTAAATAAACTTCCTACTCTCGAAAAGTCTGAGCAACCTGTCCGCGGTTTCTTTGGCGGTAGCCAAATATTGTGGATCTTGGGTCAGCAAATGCGACTCCAGCAAACCTCTAACTGTGTAAGCTAAACCATGAGTGTTGGGAAGCTCTCCTGGTTTGAAGTTCGCGTGGCAGAACCAGCCATTATCCTCCTGCTGGTGAACAATCCAATTTAGGTTGCTGACAGCAACCTCCTTGTAGGTTGGAATACCCGTGATTTGAAAGAGTTCCAATAGAGCCCACGACGTTCTTGAGTTGTAGGTGTGAGGAATTCCATGATGCAAGGACCGATTCCAGATGCCGGCGTGATCCACACAGGTTAAGAGGAAGTCCCCTGCACGCCGGGCCCTGGCAAGGTGTTTTTTTTCTTGGGTCTCTTGGTAGGTTCTAAGAAAGCCGAATATGTTCTGGCCTGTGTTGAAAATAACGGGTCTATTTCCATTTCCATTGTAAACACCTTGCACGCAGCCACCGTCAGGCAGCTGAACTTCGCCCAGCCAGTCG
Source organism: uncultured bacterium (assembly GCA_965369785.1). Lineage (GTDB taxonomy): Bacteria > Acidobacteriota > UBA6911 > RPQK01 > JADFOI01 > JADFOI01. The sequence continues at coordinate 3,198 of CBDUTA010000141.1, read as the reverse complement.
GTGAGCTGGATGGCCAGATCCGCATAGGTGCTATCTTTGGAGTGTTCAGCATAGTCAAAGAAAGTCGGAATAATGTAGCCGGTTGTTTCGGGAAAGGGCTCAAGCCATCTGCCCGATAGTAAGCTATAGTGGCTGCTCACCCCTCCGTTCCCATGTTTCGTTGCTCTGACAAGCCATTCAATGGTTGCCTCCAAATGTGCGTCGTCTCCGTCAAGCTTCAGGGGGAATGAAAGACACGAAGCCTTCGCCCTCTTGAGAACGTCTCGTATGCTCTTGTGAACTATTGCTTGAACCTGGATCATCTATCTGCAGGACACGTTCGAAATACTAGAGAGATAACGTCGCTTGATTCTTGATCGAATCCAGGATCCTAAAGGTTGTGAGCGTTGTGCAGTGGATTTGGTCAAAAGGAATCGGAGAGGATTTGCCCTTTTTTATAGCCTCAAGAAAAGTCTGGATTTCCGCTTCATGCCCTTTATTCTGCTTGGACCGCTTCATCTTGAAGACTTTGTCGCCGTAGATCTTTAATTGTTTGAAATCTTCGATTACAGCTACGGAGCCGGAACAGAAGACCTCAAGATGCTCTTTCGTTAAAGTCCTGTTTCCGTTTGAGAAATAGGCTATAGAGGCAATACTTCCGTTTTCAAACGAAAGGTTGACGGCCAGCGTGTCAAACAGGCTTTCCGGCTGTCCCATGACGGTGGCCGAGACGTCTTTCACCTCTGCGCCGGCAATGAACAGGGCGAGATCGACAAAGTGGCAAAGCTCGCCTATGATACGCCCTCCGCCAACTTCGCGGTCGTGAATCCAATGCTCTTTGGGTAGAGACCCGGCATTGATTCGATAGTTAATCGCTTTTGGCTGACCGTGGCCCAAAACTTCATTCAGCTTGAGAACGTGAGGCGAAAACCTCCGGTTAAAGCCGACCGAAAGTATCCCTGTGCTGTTCTCGTACGCATGCCGAATCTCCTCGAGCTCTCCTTCAGTCAGGCAAAGTGGCTTTTCGACGAAGACATTCTTGCCATGATTTAATGCTTGAATCACCTGTCGAGCATGCAGGTTGTGAGGAGTAGCGATAAAGATCGTGTCGATTTTCTCATCTTTGAGTATCTCCTCGGTGTTTCCAGCGCAATAGTTGAACTCATACTTATCGGCGATGTGTCGTGAGGTGTTTGAACGCGCTGTCGAGACACCGATGAGGTTAGCTCTTTTTTTAAGGACCGGCAGAAGAAAATTGCGCGCAAACGAGCCGGCCCCGATAAAACCTATGTTGGCTTGTGACTTTCGTGAGGTTTTGCTGCTGACCTGGACTCGCCTGCTGAGACGCTTTTTAACGTCATATTTCAGCAGAATGCCTGCGCATGCCTCGGACCTGTCCAGGACGATGTGGTAAGCGCTTGGTGCATCCTCGAAGTCAAAAGTATGTGTGATGACATCTTCGACATTGAGTTTTCCGTTTCCCAGCAGGTCCAAGAACGCCTGCATGTTGCGGTTCTCGGTCCAGCGCACATATCCAATCGGGTAATCGATGCCTTTCTCTTCATAGTCGGCATCGTAGCGTCCTGGTCCGTAGGAACAGGACATGCGCAAATCGAGTTCTTTTTTGTAGTAATGCTCACGCGGGAAGTCCGTGGGCACGTTCCCCACAACCACAACCCGCCCCTTCTTCCGGGACAGCCTTCCGGCCAGTTCAACCGGGTCATTGGAAGAAGTATCTGCCGTGATGATCACAGCGTCGGTCCCATGGCCGCCTGTGCCTTCGAGAATGATCTCTTCCAGTTGGGGATCGTTTCTGGCAAAGCAGTGCACCAGGCCACAGGCCTGGGCTAGTTCGACTTTCTTGGGGTTTATATCGACACCGAGGGTCTGCACCCCGGCGGCATCCAGCAATTTGGCGGTCAACAGCCCCACCAGACCCAGTCCTACAACCACACAATTCTCGCCCAAGCGAACATCGGCCTGACGGACCCCTTGCATGGCAATAGAGGCCAGTGTGGTGAAGGTGGCTTGCCGCAGATCGACGCTTCCGGGAACCCGTGCGCAGAGATGCTGAGGCACCGCCACTACTTCGGTGTGGGTTGCGCCGTTCCCTCCACAGGCCACCCGATCTCCCACCTTGAAGCCGGTCACATCACCACCCACAGCGATGACCTCTCCCGCACAGCTATAGCCCAGGGCTGACGGCATTCCCAGCTTCGTCATCACGATCTCATAGCTGGTTCTAGGACCGTGGGTGAAAACCGCGTTGAGAACCTGCCTGGCTTCTTTGCGGCGCGCCCAGGCCTTCCTGATATAGCCCAGCCGAGCGTCTTTCACCGTCTTGCGCTCGGTACCGGCGCTGATCACGGAAAAATGATTCCGCACCAGCACCGATCCAGCCTCGAGGGCCGGAAACGGCACCTCGAGGATCTCCATGTAGCCGTCCTTGAGGGTCTGGGTTAGTTGCTGCAAACCATCGCCTCTTTTTGATGAAACAGGGTGTACCATTCCTGAAAAGACACGAGAGCGTAAAGGAGCGCAGAATTATCTTCTTGCCCGGACAGGTGTTTGCCTATCAAGCCTCGAAGGTGATCCACATTCATGAAGGCGAAGCCCCCAAAAAAGTCCAGGTCAAGCAGCTCGTCGAGTTTGTCCTGGTCGCTAAAGATGCTCCGGAGCGGCATACCAAAACCGGCCTTTCTCCGGTTGAGGATATAGTCCGGGAGAAACGGCCCCATCGTGTTTTTCAGGATTTTCTTTGATTGGCCCCAGGTGGACAGCTTGTGGGATCGGGGCAGACTCAGCGCAAATTCCACAACCCGATGATCCAGGAAAGGCACCCGTCCCTCCACGCTGTTTGCCATACACATGCGGTCGAAATAGTGAAGGTTCTTGACTAAGAAATTATCCAACTCGAAACGAGTAAGGCATTCAAACGGATCTGCCGACTCAGGAAAGTAGTTTCCCAGATAATCCACTATGGCATCGGTTTTGAAATTAAACAGACGTAAGGAGTTCTCGAGGTCTCCGACCAAGCCAAATGTGCCGTACTTCAAGGACGGGTAGTCATAATATTTCCCAAACTTGTGCAGATATCGCCGATACGCTTTGAATGCGCCCTTCCCTTGGTTTAGCCGTCCGAACAGCCCAGAAATGGTTCGTGCTATCCCCCTGGGTAACTTGTCGAAATAAAGGGAAAGCAGGACCAGTTTGTGACTG
>CBDUTA010000140.1:0-8719 GCA_965369785.1 uncultured bacterium | reverse complement strand
ACCACGGTCCTTGAGTTGAGGGTGGCTCAGTCGGATCTTGGTAAGGTGATTGGAAAACAGGGACGGACGGCTCGTTCCATCCGAACCCTTCTAGGAGCTGCAGGAATGAAGCTCCGCAAGCGATTTGTTCTGGAGATCCTGGAGTAGTTGGCTCAATTTTCCAGCATTGCCCGAATCGTCAAGAGACGTGGAGTTCGAGGCGAAGTTGCAGCTGAACTCTTAACTGATTTTCCCGAGCGTTTCTCCTCCCTTGATGAGGTCCGTATTTTCAATGGCGAAAAGGAGTATTGGGAGGAAATCGAGAAACACTGGTTTCACAAAAACCGCGTCATTCTGAAGTTTCGCGGGCGTGATCGTCCTGAAGAAGTAGAAGAGCTCATTGGCGGTGACGTTCAAGTTTCTCAGGACCAACGTGTTTCACTTCCCCAAGACAGCTATTTTCATTCTGATCTGATTGGGTGCGAAGTCCTGGAGAATGAAGAGGTGTTGGGTGGGGTGACCGGGATTTTGGAAACGGGAGCCGCAGGCTGTAATCTGGTTGTGACTCGGGTTGATGGAGGGGAGTTTATGGTGCCGCTGGTCCGGGAATTTGTGCTGAAGATTGATGTGGAAAAAAAGGTGATCCAAGTGAACCTCCCCTCGGGTTTGGTTTAACCCCGATCTCCATCTCCTCGGATACATTTCTCAGGCGCGGATCTCCACGGATCAAACCGGGCCTGTACGGATATGTTTTGGCCGTGTGTACTATGTTGATCAGCATCGTGACGATTTTTCCCGACCTTTTCGCTGAGGTTTTTGACTTCGGTATGATCCACCAGGGCCGAAAGAAAGGACTTCTTGAGACAGAAATAGTGGATCTGCGACAATTCGCTCCCGATGAAAGAAAAACGGTTGATGATCGCCCCTACGGAGGAGGAGAGGGGATGGTACTGAAGCCGGAGTCGATTTTTCAGGCTGTAGAGAATTGTCAGGAGAAGTGGGACGACAGGGGGCGTGTCATTTTACTCTCGCCCCAAGGGGGGCGATTTGATCAGAAGAAGGCAAACGAGTTATCTTTAGTGCCCCATCTGATCTTGATTTGCGGTCGTTACGAGGGCGTGGATCAACGGGTGGCCGACAATTTGGTCGACGAGGAGCTTTCGGTGGGTGACTTTGTGCTCTCGGGAGGAGAGTTTGCAGCGTGTTTAGTTGTCGATGCAGTGAGTCGCCTGATCCCGGGCGTGGTCGGTAAGGGGAGTTCCGTCCTGGAGGAGTCTTTTATGGATGACCTTCTCGATTTTCCCCACTATACTCGTCCGGCAGAATTTCGTGGGTGGAAAGTACCTGATATCCTTCTTTCCGGGGATCACGTGCGAATCCAGAGATGGAGGCGTCAAGAGGCCTTGGAACGAACGCAACAAAGGAGGCCTGATCTTCTGATGGAAGAGAGTCATTTGGAAGATCGAGTGGCATTGAAGAAAACCGAGGTCTGACATGAATTTAGTGGATAAAGTTGAACAAAAATATATGGACCGGGAGATTTCTGAATTCAGATCAGGAGACACGGTTCGAGTCAATGTGAAAATCAAGGAGGGAGACAAGTCCCGGATTCAAGTGTTCGAAGGAGTGGTTATTGCCATCAAAAAGAAAGGCTTGAGTTCTACGTTCACGGTCCGCAAAGTTTCAGTGGGTTACGGGGTTGAGCGGATTTTTCCTCTCTACTCTCCCACGATCCAAACGATCGAAGTGGTCAAAAGGGGACGGGTCAGACGGGCAAAGCTCTACTATTTGCGAGAGCGCAAGGGGAAAGCGGCTCGGATCAAAGAACGAAGACGTTAGTCTTGCAGTGGTCAACAAAGTCCTGTTTGTCATCTATGTTCTCTACTGTCTTGAAGTAGGGATTTTCCTTCTCGTCTATCCCTGGATGCGTCTCTGGGACCAAAATTTCCTCCTTCAATATTCTTCTTTTCTTGGGATCGTGCTCCTCAATGATTTTGCCCGAGGTGCGGTCTCGGGACTGGGTATTGCAAACCTTATCCTAGGGGCTTGGGAAGTTGCCCACTTTCAACGATATTTTAGGAAAGCATAACCTCCAATCTCCCTTACTCTATGGCATCTCCAACCGCCGTGCCTTTCCTAACCTGGAGCCGCTGAGTTATCTGGAGTTGCTCTTTCAGACACGAGCACAGATTGTGCAGTGGCGTGAGAAGGATCTGCAGGCTGAACAGAGCCGTAGTTTCGTTCAGCGTGGAGTGCGGTTGGCCAGTGAGACGGGCAAGCTGTTTTTGGTGAACTCCTTACTTGAAGTGGCTCTTGAAGAGGAGGCTGACGGTACTCACCTTACCTCCAGCCAGGACGTTGGCGAGGCCAGACGGGTCAGAGATCGTTTTGGAGCCAGGCAGTCCTTATTGGGGAAGTCCGTCCACACACTTTCAGAGGCACGAAGGGCTGAAGTGGAAGGAGTGGACTACCTACTGTTGGGACCGATCTTTGATCCCCTCTCCAAGAGATCGGATCGTTTACCGCTGGGCTGCTCAACTCTCCAAGAAGCCGTACGGACCTTGTCTGTCCCGGTGATCGCCATAGGAGGTATCGACGAGTCCAATTTCGAGGAAGTCTTCGAGACCGAAGCCGCTGGAGCTGCCGGAATTACCTGGGTGCAGCGGGAGGTGGAACGGCTTCGGTAAAAGCCGTTCCACCTGACCCCCTGGTTGATTCTGGGACAGGCCCAGAATTCTTGCGGAAGTCCCTGAATTTAAAGGAAAATATTTGGGGCTGGCACCGAACTCACCTAATCTTCTTCACAACGAGAGTCTCTGCATACTCGTCTGTGGTCTGCGGTCAGTGTCTGTGGTCAGGGGGTCAGTTTCTTCTAAGAGGAGGAGTTCAGAACTGAAGCCGTGCCAAACGGCGCCGCCGCGTGGCATTCGCCGCCTATTGCGCGGGAGCACCCAAGCCATAGAGAGACCCTTTTTGGGCGACGACTGAGATCTCCTGAGCTTCCTCCAATTCCCGATACAGGGCCTCGTCTTTCCGATCGAGGGCAAGCTGTTTGATGGGCTTTAACTGGGGGATGAATACTTGGATCTTTTTATTGAGCTTCTCGAGGGACTTTCGAATATCCTTCTCAGAGGCTGTCTTATAAATGGCCTTTTCATCGATGTTGATCAAAATGCCGTCAATGGCCCGCCGATAGGCATGGACCATGTCCCAGTAGGTATAGAATTCCAGAGGATTTTCCTCTTTTTCCTCCCATTCCCCGCCCTTCATTCTCCTCTGGATCTCCTCCAAACGAGCCTCGGCAATTTCCAGAAAAACCTCCACTCTCTTTTCTAATTCTTGATGGAGCTGGAGTTTTCCGTACTCCTCCTCTGTGAAACGATCTCTCGACTGCAATCGCGCCGGGAGGGGGACAAGCGAAAGTCCTCCAGGGTGAAACGGTAAGGCTGCTAAATCCCCGTTCACCCTCTCACGGTCGGTTCGAATTTCCACCATGCCATCACCCAACAGCTGTGCCAAAAGGGTCTTTCGGAGCTGTTCCAAGGCTCGAATGGTGTTTTCGAACCCCTCCACGTACTCAAACGGTACTATTGTCCGCAAGTCACTGATCGTTTCGATCAGTTTGCGAAGACGAATTTCCAGTTTCTTGACTTCCGTCGAGCGGAGATCCTTGTCGTTTGTTACGGTGGAGGATTCTGCGACTGCGTGATGAGACAGCGCGGAAAGTTTCTGCAGCAAATCAGCCATTTCATCGAGCTGGTCTCGCTGAAAATATCTGTGCAAGAGATCCACACGACGATCAAAGACCTCTCTGAACAAGTCGATCCGATCGCGATATTGGGGCTTTCTTTGATATTCGCGAAGTTCTCTCTCAGTCAGCAGATCGGCCAAAGGAAGATCTGCGTCCTGGGCCAGGTGAAGGGGACTGACAAGAGGTAGGAGAAGAAGAAACAGTTTCATTGCTTACATTCTCTCAAGTACGGGTATGCCAAGTAAATCGAGGCTCTGCAACAGTCCCTGACGCGCCGCATCGGTGACGGTGAGATAAAAGCACTTTTTGATTGGATCGCCCTCCGAAAGGATATGGTACTTATGATAGAACAAGTTGAATTGTTGGGCCAAATTAAAGGCATGTTTTGCCAAATGTGAGATCTCCAGGGTAGCAATCGTCTGGTCGATTACTTCATCAAGACGTGCTGTTTGAAGCAAGAGACTCCAGAGTTCATTGTCTTCGAGAAGTTCGGCAATGGAGTCCGATTTCTCCCACATTTTCTCACATTCTTTTTCCCAGATCGACAGATTCCATTCGCTATCGTCCGCTTCCAGCTTGCGAAAGATGCTGTGAGCACGTACCACTGAATACTGCAAATAAGGTCCTGTTTCCCCTTCGAAACTGAGAGCTTCGGAAAAGTCGAAAGCGATTACCGAGTTGCGGGTGTATTTGAGAAGAAAGTAGCGAAGAGCTCCGATGGAGACCTTCTGAGCGATTTCTTTTTGTTGTTTCAGGGTGAAATTCTTCCCACGGGCGTTGACTTCCTTGAGCGATTTTTCGATCAACTTGTCAATCAGATCGTCGGCCTTAACCCCCAGTCCCTTACGTCCCGAGACTTCCACATAGGGTTTTCTACGATCCTCTTCTGACAATTCGATGCCCAGTTCCGAACAACAGGCGGGGGATAAGGCAACCATTTCATAGCTGAAGTGCACAGAACGATCCGCTTCGTTGCTAAAGCCGAGTCTTCTCAGGCCTTCTACCACCACACGCTGAAGGTAAGATTGGCGTACATCGATCACGTTGAAGACACTCTGGGCTTGCCCAAAATCGGGCTCGGTATGGGAGGAGGATTCAGTGGTCGTGAGCCAGACGGTGTTTTCATTCGGACCAGCCTTTGTAGGTAGAGTCACTTCGCCGTCTCGGTATTGGCAGAGTGGGCGGTAGTGGAAAGTTTTCCCCAACAGCCCGAACTTCCAGAGCTGGTAGGCGATGTCTTTACCGACATAGGTTACCGTCCCATTACTCCGGACAATAATCTTTTCCTCATCGGGTTGCCCATTGGTCCCAGTGATCTGCATGGTCCAACAGCCTTGGTAGGGTCCGTCTTCCCGGTAGGTAATTGCCTGTTTGTCTTTGAGGCGTTGAAAGGCCTCTTGCCAGAACTTCAGGGAGAGGATCTCACTTTCTCGGGGTAAGACCTCATATCGTACTCCGATTCGGAGCATGGTTTTCAGATGAGCGAAGACAACTCGCATCGAAACGTAATCGGCCAGCTGCGGGGTGGGTCCCTCCCCACTCTCGATTTCCTGGAGTGCGTGCTCGCGGAACTTCAGGCGTGATTCCTCCTCCTGATACCATTTGGAAACCTCTGCATAGAGATCCCAGCAGTAGTAGTCAAAAGGTTCTGCGATGGACTGGACGTCTTCGAAGGACATCTTACGCAGGTTTTGAAAGCCCACAACTACGTCGGCTACCTGGACACCGGTATTGTCGATGTAGTTCTGAACCTCGACCCTGCGCCCTCGAGCTCGCAACAGTCTAACCAGGCTGTCTCCCAGAGCTGAATTTCTCAAATGGCCAATGTGTGCGGCCTTATTGGGATTAATGTTGGTGTGCTCAACGATGATCTTTTCGCCTGAGGGTTCGACTGAGGGGCTGTGGAGCCAGCGATGAAGGTCGTGAAAGAAGGCAATTCGCTTGAAAAATACATTCAGGTAGCCGTTACCGGCAGCTACAAAACGATCCACGCGGGGAGGAGTCTTAATGTTTTCTGCTACCTGTAGGGCTATTTCACGAGGAGATCGGCGAAGCGTCTTGGCCAGTTCGAAAGAGAAGGGAAAAGCCAGATCTCCGAACTCAGTACGGGGAGGTCTCTCCACCGTGAGCCGCTTCAACTCCACTCCGAAGTGTTGGGCGATGAACTGCCGCAAATGCTGTTCCGTTTCTTCGATGCACTTGACTAACATAGGGCTAATGATAAGCGAACCCTTCTTTTGGAGCAAAATCGCGCATGCGCACTTTCGTGCGTTCGTGCGTTCGTGCTGGCGTCACTGCGTGACGTGGTGCTGTTGGTTTGCAGTCAGAGCCGTGGGCTTTAGCCCACGGGCCCGGTAGAAGGTGACGACTAGCCCGCAGGCTGAAGCCTGCGGCTCTGATAGAGCTAACAAGGAAGAAATCACAACGTCGATCTGCACCAATTCCCGACTGCACAACAGCACGACCGCACGAAGGCACGAACTCACGACGCGCGGAGCGCGCTTGCGCGCTTGCACGACGTCACCAAGTGACGAAGGCATAAATCTACAGTATAGTAATCCGCTTGGATGGCACCGCCTATGAGTAGAATTCTTCGTTTCGACCCCTTCAATGGAGTGAGTGGCGATATGATTCTGGGAGCTCTCATCCATCTGGGGTTGCCATTGGAAAAATTGAAGGAGGAGCTGGGCAAACTGAAGCTAGAGGAGTATGAACTGGAGGCGGACGAAATTGTCCGGAAAGAGATTCAGGGGATCAACTTTCGGGTCCGGACCGGCGAGTCCTCTTTACACCATCACAGTCGAGGATTTCGAGAGATCCAGTCCTTGATTGATGAGAGTGAGCTCGATTCCGGGGTGAAAGAAAAGGCCGTTGCGATTTTTCGGCGGCTTGGAGAGGCTGAAGCCAAAGTCCATAAAACTTCTCTCCAGGAGGTTCATTTTCATGAAGTGGGAGCGGTGGACGCGATTGTGGATATTGTGGGTGCCTGTATCGGCTTCCATCATTTCGGCGTCGAGCTCTTTGAAAGTGCTCCCTTAAATTTGGGGAGTGGAACAGTTACTTTCTCACACGGAACATGGCCTGTTCCTGCTCCGGCGACTGCAGAGTTGGTGACCGATTTTCCGGTTTTTATGGACCAGGTGCAGGGTGAGCTCACAACCCCCACCGGGGCCGCGATCATAACGACATTAGTAGAGAAGAAAAAGGGTTCACCCCTGCGTCGATACGAAAAGTGGGGCTTCGGCGCCGGGGACAGGGAGTTTGAGGAGATCCCGAACATGCTAAGATTGGTTCTGGGGCAAAGGCTACCAGAGCACGAAGGGGCTTCGCCCGGACCCAATGAGGCATGGCACGAGGAACAAATCTGTCTCTTGGAGGCCAACATCGACGATATGGACGGGGAAATGTTGGGTCATTTCCTGGAGTTGGCCCTGAAAGAGAAGGCGTTGGACGCCTATTGTACCCCCCTGCAAATGAAGAAGAGCCGCCCTGGAGTCCAGCTTTCTGTTCTCTGCCGGCCAGCCGATCGCGAACGAATGGCGGAACTGATCTTTCGCGAAACGACAACACTGGGTGTTCGCTGGAGTCTGGATCAGAGGTGGCTTTTGAGTCGCGAGATCAAGTGGCTCGAGACTGAATACGGAAGAGTAGCGATCAAGATCGCACGTTACAAAGGAGAGATTGTGAATGTGACGCCCGAGTATGAGGATTTGAAAGCAATGGCTAAGAAATTGAGTATTCCGTTGAAAACACTGCGACAACACGTGATGGGACAGATTATTGATCAAGGCTATGAGTGACACTTTCTATCTGACTACTCCGCTCTACTACGTCAACGGCGTCCCTCATGTGGGACACACCTATACCTCTGTTATCTCTGATGCGATTGCCCGTTACAAGAGGATGTGTGGTTTACAGGTCTGCTCTCTGACCGGTACGGATGAACATGGGCTCAAGATTGAAAGGGCTGCCCGCCAACAGGGTATGTCTCCTCAAAAATTCACCAACACCTACGCGGCCACGTTTCGGCAAGCCTGGAAGAAATTGGGCCTCAGTTTCGATGAGTTTATCCGTACCACAGAAAAGAGACACGGTGAAGCCGTAGCGGAGATTTTCGAAAGGATCAAAGAGAATAACTTTATCTACCTGGGCGAATACAGTGGAAACTATTGCGTCAACTGTGAAGCCTACAGTCCTCAGGGTGTGACAGATTGTCCCGACTGTGGACGCCCTACCGAGTCCATGACCGAGGAGAGCTATTTCTTTAAGCTCTCGGTTTTTGAAGAAAAGCTTCTGAACTTCTATGACTCCAACCCCGACTTTGTCATCCCCGCAACCCGGATGAATGAGATTGTGAGCTTCGTCAAGGGGGGCCTCAAGGATTTGAGTATTAGCCGAACCTCCTTCAGTTGGGGAATTCCAATACCGGGAGATGAGAACCACATCTTTTATGTCTGGTTTGATGCCCTCACGGGTTATCTGGCTGGGATTGGCTTTGGCAGCCAATCGGAAAACTTTGAACAGTATTGGCCCGCCGATGTTCAGCTCATAGGCAAAGATATTCTCCGTTTTCACGCCGTTTATTGGCCTGCCTTCCTGATTGCAGCCGGATTGGAACCACCGCGTCATATCCTGGTCAATGGATGGTGGACCGTAGAGGGTGAAAAAATGTCCAAATCCAGAGGCAATACCGTTACTACGGATGAACTCATCAATCTGGTCCCTTCCGACTATGTGAAGTATTTTCTGCTTCGCGAAATCCCCATTGGTGCGGATGGGAACTTTTCCTACCAACTCTTGCTGAAGCGAGTAAATAGTGATCTGGCCAACGACCTGGGCAACCTGTCCAATCGGATCCTGACCATGATTGAGAGTTATTGCAAGGGTCAGATTCCTGAGTCTGGAGAGCCTGAAACCAGAGATGAAGAACTCCGGCAGTTCAGTAGCGAGACGATTGATTTGTTTCGTAAGAATTTCGACAGCCTGCAA
>CBDUTA010000139.1:0-8777 GCA_965369785.1 uncultured bacterium | reverse complement strand
TCCTCGTCGGGAAAGCCTACAGCAACAACACAATCCAGAAAAAAGGGTGGAATAAGAGCCATAGTATTATATCTTCCCTTCTCTTCGGTAACACTTCAAACGCACCTGTGTCAAAGTGGCGCAGGAGAGAACGATGCTCGGAAAATCAAACATTGATTGGCTGAACAGAGCACGGGTCCGCACCGTGGGTGACAAAACGGGTGTTTTTTTGCCAAAACTTTTGGTATCTTCAAGCACTGAGGCTTGGACATTGACCATGAAACCAAAGAAAACCCTAAAAAAAGAAGAATCGACCCCCAAGAAACTGCTCAAACTTAAGAAGAAGACCTCTTGGAGTTGGGAACGGATGTGCCGCGAACTCCATCGAGTAATGGGCGAGGAGGGTCCCTCTCACACCACTTTGTTCCGGTACGCCCTGGGAAAAGTCCAGCGGCGAAACGTACTGACGGAGCGATACGTACGGGAGGCCATCCACAAGATCACCGTCGAGCTCATCCAAAAGGACCTGAGCGAAAGCGAGTCCCAGCGTGACGAGGTTCAAGAAGAACTGCATCAGACTGAGATACGATTTCGGCAACTGGTAGAAAACGCCAAGGATATTGTCTACCGCTATAGTCTTATCCCTAAGCCACACTTTGAGTATCTCAGCCCGGCGTCCCAGGAGGTACTGGGCTACGCCCCAAAGGAACTTTACGCTAATCCAAATCTGTTCCTGAAGCTGGTACACCCCGATGACCGCCAGAGGCTGGAGCAGAGTCTCCAGGGAAAGGGTCCCTTTCATGAGCGAGCCACACTTCGTTGGATACATCGGGACGGAAGGACTGTCTGGGTTGAGAGGGTGAATATACCCATCCATGACAAAGGGGGCAAGCTGGTGGCATTGGAGGGCATTGCCCGAGACGTGACTGAACGCGAGGATTTCAAGCGGGCGCTGCTCTCCGTGATTCAAGGCACATCCTGGACCGTCGCAGAAGACTTCCCTCTTACTCTAGTTAAGCAGCTTGCCGCCGCACTTCAGGTTCGATTTGCCTTTCTTGCCAGGCTTCATCCAGCGATCAAGAACCGGGCCTGCCTGCTAGCCCTCTGGGACGGCGCAGGCTACAGGAACAATTTCGAATACGATATCGAACACACACCCTGCAAGCATGTTTTCACGAATGATCTCTCCTTTTACCCGGCCAACCTGCAAAAAATTTTCACCAAGGATGCCTGGCTCAAGGAAAACGAGATAGAAAGTTATCTGGCCGTTCCCGTGTATGGTCCTACGGGTAAGCCGATCGGTCATTTGGGTGTGATGCATGACAGCCCCATGTCCGAGGGCCCACCCAGAGAATCGATCTTGAGGGTCTTTGCAACCTGTGCCGGCAACGAACTCGAGCACATGAAGCGGACCAAAGCCAGTTAAGTTCCCTGAGTACGCACTTTCAAAAATACGCTGACGTTTGTGGGAAGCGCTTCCTGCCTGCTTCCCTTACATCGACTGCCCCCGCTGACTGCAAAGCACAAATGTTATAATTTTATAGGTTTGACCTGTGCGCCATTCGGACTAAGGAATTCCGGTCCGAGAGAAACTCGAGCGCTGGACATCCCACCAGGAGCCCATGAAATCTCTTCCCATGGAAAATCCTTCGGACCCGCACAGGGACTCGATAGTAGCCACTTTCGGGTCCAGCACAGCTATCGTCGGCTCGCTTCTCCTGCTGGCCGTCTTACCCTACCTGAATACCCTCTTGAATGGGTTCGTCTACGACGACACCATGCAGGTTTTGGAGAACCCCTACATTCGAAGTTTCGATCACCTGAAGGAAATCTTCGGCACAACGGTTTGGTCGTACATCGGCGACATGGGGGGAACAAACTATTACCGCCCCATGATGACGTTCGGTTACCTGATTTGCTACCAATTGTTCGGCCCCCTCGCTTATGGATTTCACCTGACCAATCTTCTTTTACACGCGGCCATCGTATGCATTCTCTTTTTCGTCTCGATTGACATTTTTAAGGACCGCTTTCTGGCCCTGCTGGCGGCGGGGCTGTTTGCCCTGCATCCCATCCATACGGAGTCGGTGGCCTGGATCGCCGCCGTCACCGACCTCCAGATGACCTTGTTCTACTTGCTGGGTTTCTGGTGTTTTCTGCGAGTGGCCCGGCCCGGCGGCGGCAAGTCTCAGCGGGCACAGTTGGGTATGATTCTCTGCCTGGGGCTGGGGCTGCTTTCCAAAGAGCAGGCCCTCACACTCCCGATGCTGGCCACGCTTTACGAGCACTTCTACCGTGAGGATCGCCAAGAGACAACCTGGCGACAGAAAGTGTCGCGCTACGGGATGTTCTGGTTGGTAGCCGTGGCTTACCTGGTGTTCCGAACTCAAATGCTGGGAGCTTTAGCTCCCGTTTTGCAGCGCCCCGATCTGAACTGGACCCAAACGATTCTTTCGGCCTTGGCTCTTATGGGTCAATACCTGAGCAAACTTCTTTGGCCGGTCCATCTCAATGCCTTTTATGTATTTGAAAAAAGCACCCACTTCCTGGACCTGAGAGTCCTGGCTGGTGTGGGCGGATTGATCTGCTGCGCTCTGGTGTTCGCACTGTTTTGGAGGCGAGACAGACCGGTCTCCTTCGGAATCCTTTGGATGCTTGCCACACTCGCCCCGGTCTTGAACGCACAGTGGCTGGCAGCCAACGCCTTTACGGAGCGGTATCTCTATCTACCCTCGGTGGGATTTTGCTGGATGCTGGCCTGGGTGTGGACACACGGGTGGATATGGGCAAAAGAACGAGGAGTGGTTTGGCGTCGGGCCATAGCTCTTAGCCTCGCCGTCCTGGCCCTGCTGTGGGGAGCACGCATTGTGACGCGCAACCGCGATTGGAGCACCGATCTCACCCTTTACACTTCCACTCTGGCCTCAGAACCCGATGCCTGGCCCATTCGCAATAATTTGGGCTTTGCGTTGTGGCTTCGAGGGGATCGGGAAGGAGCCGAAAGGGAATGGCGAGCGGCGCTGGCAATCAAGCCCGAAAACGAAATCGTCCTCAGTAACCTGGGCCTTGTCTACCAAAAGGAGAAGCTCTTTCCCGAGGCCATCGAGTATTTCAAACGCGCGCTTTCCATCAATTCGAAATTCACCGATGCCCACCTGCACCTGGCGGAAACGTATCTCGAAATGGGTGTGACGGAGTCGGCGGAAAGACATCTGCGTGCCGCAGTGGCCCTTTCCCCATTAAACATCCAGGGTCGGAACCAGCTGGGTGAGCTTTACCTCCAAAGAGGAGACGTCGCCGGGGCCGAAGAGCAGTTCACCCAATCTGTGACCAGCCGACCGAACGCCGCCGGCTACCACGGCCTGGGTGATATTTCCCTGAGCCAGGGAAACAGGGAAGCAGCGGAACGGGACTATCAGCGTGCCCTGAGCCTCGATCCTTTTGACAGCCACGCTCACTTCCAACTGGCAACGCTTTACGCAGCTGCCCACCGAACTTCCGACGCTCTACGTGAATACAAAGCCGGACTGTTGATGAACCCTACTCACTCGGAGGCCCAAGCCGCTGTGAAACGTCTGCAGTCTCAGACGCCCGACACAAAGCCATGAAACCGAATCAGGAAGCCATGCATCATCTCAAGGATCTGCTGGACAGCCATCAACTGCAAGGCATGTCTCTATTAAGAGACGTCGAGCTCGAGTCCATTCAGGATCTGCTGGAAGAGTGCCCGATACGAGAGTTAAAGAAAGACGACGTGCTGATCAAGGAAGGGCAACCCAATCACTCAGTCTACCTGCTCCTTTCCGGTTGTTTATCGATCCACCTTGAGAAACCTACCCTGAGGCCAGGTGTCCTACTGGACCCTGGAGAGATCGTCGGAGAAATGTCGGTCATTGACCGTCAGTTGACTTCGGCCACTGTTGTCGCCCACGAGGACTGCTGCGTGCTCATACTGGACGAAAAGGTTATCTGGTCTTTAGTTGACTTTTACCCCATTGTGGCCCGCAACCTACTCTTTATTCTCTCCCAGCGCTTGCGTCACGGAAATGTTCTGATTGAAGCTCCACTCATTGAAAAAGTGTCCCAGCAAGAACTGGAAGAATTTCAACCCCAGAAGGTCGAGAACAGCGAGGCTCTCATTGAACAAGAACTGGAGGAATTCCCACTCCAGCGGGTTGAAAAAAGCAATGCTCCACTTGAAGACAAAATCGAATCCGAACCAGCCAGCCTATACAAAGCTGCCACCGCCTATGTGTTGCAATCGATCCGGAAAACTCAGAAGAAAACAGCTCCCCACATCGAACGGGGAGAGGAACTGGTCAAGAGCATCATCGATTCCATCATGGACAACTCAGCTCTCCTTTTGTTGGCCACCGACCGACGACAGGAATTCGCCGTGAGTGCCCACTCTGTAAATGTGGCCATCCTGTCTCTCCGGCTTGCCCAGACCCTGAACTACAATCTAGAGAATCAAATCAAGGTGGGACTGGCTGCGCTCTTACATGAGATGGGAGTCGTGGCGCTCCCCAAGCAGCTGATTCATGAAACAGGACCGGTGAGTCCAGAGGTGCGGCAGCGGCCTGTCTACGGCGCCAAGATCCTGCAAGAGTTCTATCCAGAGTACGATTGGCTGTTCGAAACCGTGGGGCAAGTGTACGAACGAGAAAATGGAAGCGGATTTCCTCTGGAGTTAGAGGGAAAGGATATCCGTGAGGAGGCAAAAATCCTGGGCATCATGGATGTTTTTGAAGCCTGTATCCACGATCGTCCCTACCGCAACGCCTTGACGGGCTACCAGCTACTCGATGAGTTGATTCGCGACCACACCAAGAGTTTTTCCGATCGTATCGTCAAGGCCCTGTTGAATAGTTTTTCGCTCTATCCCTATAACGAGTACGTCCTCCTGAATACAAAAGAACTTGCACGGGTGTTGGAGGTGAATCCGGCAAACTCCTTCCGTCCCCTGGTCCAGATTCTTTATGACCGCAATGGGATCCCCTTACAGGAACCCAAGGAAACGGACTTGGCACACTCGTCCTTGCTGTTTATTACTAAAGCAATCAGTTACCACGAGTTACCGGAAGGATAAACCCAGCTTCGCCCTCATTCCAGGCTCCAGGTTCCAAGCTCCAAGTTTCAGGTCAGGTTTAAAATTTGAGATTTGGAATTTGTTTGGAATTTGGAGTTTTGAATTTTGAATTTCCAGCCGGTCGGCCGGCTGACTGTGGCAGACTCTCGCACAGATACGGATCGCGGGTAGGAACCAGGTTGCGTTTAGCCAGAGATCGAAAGACCATCCAGAAGAAGACAGCCAGGGCACCCACCATGGGCCCGATCTCCCAAATGCCGAGTCTCGGCTCTGCTCCGAAAGTAGCGGGCATCACCATGATGTACAGGTCCAGCCAGCGTCCGAGCAGGATCACCACCGCCATCTGGAGCATGAGCTTGTCGTCCCGTTTGTTGGCCCGAGGCAGTAGTAGAAGGAACGGGATCAACCAGTTGAGGACCACATTCAGAAAAGACAAGGAACCCCAGCCGCCGAAGTGGCGGAAGATGTAGTAGGAGGTTTCTTCCGGAATGTTGGAGTACCAGATCAACATGTGCTGCGAGACCCACATGTACACCCAGAAAAAGCAGAAGGCGTGCATCAGCTTTCCCAGATCATGAAGATGGTCGGTGGTGAAGATTCTCGTATAACCCATCTTCCTCAGGATGACCAGAAACACCACCACCATGGCCAGCCCACTCAGGAACATTCCCGACAGGCTCATCCAGGCAAATATGGTGCTGTACCAGTGGGGCTGAAGAGACATGAGCAGATCGATGCTGGCCAGGCAGGTCGTGTACACCCCCAAGATGATGAAGAGGGCGGAGTTGCGGACGTTTCTCCGAGTGTAGATCTGGTCGCCGTTTTCGTCCTGTCGAACCGAATTCCTGACCATGGCCCGGCTCATGAAAATCCAGATGAGAAAGTAGATCATCAGCCGGACGATAAAGAATTCCTCGTTGAGCCAGGCACTCTTGGCCTGCAGTATCGGGTCCTCAGCCACCGCTGATTCGTGACTCCAGTGGTAAAGGTGATGAATGCCCGGAATCAGGACAGCCCCACCCACGGCCGCAGCGATGAGTGTCGAGGTCATAGCCTCGGGAATGCGGCGAATGGCCACACTCCAACCTGCATTGGAAACGTACAGCGCGGCAATGAGAAAGGTTGCTCCCAAACCCAGGGACATCAGGTAGTACTCCGCGATCAGGAAATTCGGCCAGATTCTCTCGGGAGCCAGGAATAGTCCCATAATAAAAATCAGTAAACCCAGGGCCATCAGCACGCCCAGAAGTCTTCTTACAGCCAAAGGAACCTGTAAGGCGGGAATATCCAAGATCATGGTTGGCTTTCTCCCGGGTTCTCGATTGAGTCTTCCGACTGGATTCGTGGTGCACTTCCCTGGAGTTTTCGTAGGTGGCTGATCACGCGCCATCGATCCTCACGATCAATGAGCGATCCGTAAGGCGGCATGTTTCGATATCCCAGAGTGAGGATATGGAACATTTTTCCCTCCGCCATGGCACGCGTCGTATCGGCCAGCAGTGATGGAGGTGGCGGATAGCCCCTCTTGGACACGACTCCGCCGCCTTCTCCACTGGCACCATGGCATACCTGACAAAAGGCCTCGTACACCACCCGGCCCCTCTCCGGATCGGCCGGTCCTCCGGGGGAAAAGGGACTCTCCAGCACCCTTCCAGCCCGCTCCGACTCTTCCTCAGAGGCACCAAAGAAGAACGGCAGGTGGCCACGGGCTATGGTGCCGGTCTCCGGTTGGCGTTGAGTCATCCCATCGGTAAAGTAGGGACTGGAGGACTGGGACCCGTAGCCGGAGGATCTGGCCATGTCCGGAAACATCTCCCAATTGCGCTGCTCGGCCACGGGCCCTAAAATCCACTGCAACAGGAACAGCCCCATCAATACCACTCCTGCGGCAAGGGTCAGCTTCTTCAACCTATTCCCTCCGAGAGTTCGCGGATATCCACAGCATTGTAACGTTTCCAGAGACTTTCCAGACCGTCCTGATCGAACGAGGAGTCTTTCCTGACCAGGGCCAGAACAAATCGGTCATTGGTCACCTCCTCATGGACAATACGGGCAGGTTTGCCAGGGAACAGACGCGTTCGGATCAGCATGGCCAACGTCACTCCGACACCACCGACGAGAATCGTCATCTCGAACATGACCGGTAGATAGGCCGGCAAGGAGTTGAACGGTCTGCCACCCACATTGAGAGGCCAATCGATGGCTCCGATCCAGAACTGGGCCAGGGTCGCCAACAAAAATCCAGCACAAGCAAAGCCCAGGCAAATCCAGGTCAGTCGGCTGGGACGGATTCCCATGGCATCGTCCAGTCCGTGTACGGCGTAAGGCGTGTAGACGTCGTAGATCGGGTAACCCAACTCACGAGTGGCCCGGGTGGCCTGAATAACATCCTCCTCGTTTTCGAAAATTCCCAGAAATAAAGGCTTTGACATGAGTTACCTCTCGAGGGCCAACCCTCCCTCTCCCCCCGCTATCTTGGAAGTGGTTTGAGCCGTTTTCTGGCCGGACATCACGGGACCGGGTCTTGCATAGTTCAAGACCGCCTTAACTTCGCTGATGGCAATGAAGGGGAAAAACCTGGCAAAAAGCAGAAAACAGGTGAAAAACAGTCCGAAACTACCGGCCAGTGTGGCAATCTCGATGAGGGTGGGGGAATACATGGCCCAACTGGAGGGCAAGAAGTCCCGATGCAGGGAGGTCACCACGATCACGAAACGCTCGAACCACATCCCGATGTTGATAACGATGGACATGAGGAACACGATCACCAGATTTCTACGCAGACTTTTGATCCAGAGCAGCTGAGGCAGCACAACGTTGCACAGCACCATGATGCGAAAGGCCCAGGCATAGGGTCCCAGGGCACGGTTGAGGATAACGAAACGTTCGTAGTCGTTGACCGAGTACCAGGCCATGAAGACCTCCATGGAGTAGGCCAGTGCCACGATTCCGCCCGTCACCAGGATGATCTTGCACATCTTCTCGATATGGTCGACGGTGATGTACTCCTCGTAGTTCAGAACCTTTCTGGCAATCAGCATGAGAGTTAACACCATGGCAAAGCCAGAGAAGACCGCACCGGCAACAAAATAGGGCGGGAAAATGGTCGTGTGCCAGCCGGGAATCACGGCGGTAGCGAAATCCATGCTGACGATGGAATGGACGGACAAGACCAGCGGAGTGGCAAAGGCAGCCAGCAACAGATAGACGGTCTCATATCTGACCCAAGTGCGCGCCGAGCCATTCCAGCCGAAACTCATCACCCCATAGATCGCCTTCTTGATTTTCGATCGGGTTCGGTCCCGCAAGGTGGCCATATCCGGGATCAGCCCGACATACCAGAACACGGCAGAAATAATGAAATAGGTGCTGATGGCAAAAAAATCCCACAAGAGTGGAGAGCGGAAGTTCACCCACAGAGGTCCCCGAAAGTTGGGGTATGGAGCAATCCAGAAGAACAGCCACGGTCTCCCCATGTGAATCAACGGGAACAGGCCTGCGCACATGACCGCGAACAGCGTCATGGCCTCGGCAGAACGGTTGATCGAAGTACGCCAGCGCTGCCGAAAGAGAAAGAGAATAGCGGAGATTAAGGTTCCCGCGTGTCCGATTCCAACCCAGAAGACAAAATTGGTAATGTCGAATCCCCAGCCCACGGTGCGGTTCAGTCCCCAGGTCCCGATACCCACAGAGATCTGGTAGCTGACGG
>CBDUTA010000138.1:0-8890 GCA_965369785.1 uncultured bacterium | reverse complement strand
TGCCGACAACCCGACAGCTCCCCTTCTTTTCTGGTTTTCACCCTGAAGGTCGCTGATTTTGAGAACATGAAAGAGAGACTCGGTCCCGACCAGGCTAAACGGGTCGTTGAACGAGTGGCGGAAAGGATAAGAATGGGATTCCGAAGCCAGGATATTGTCTTGGCGAACGATAACCTGGGCAAGATGGCCGTTTTACTTCCCGGCACCCAGGAAAGAGATGCCCATCCCCTCGAAAAGCGAATTCTGGAAAAAATCAAGATATTTGAGAACCATAGTCAATGGTCGATTAGTGTTGCTTCTTATACAGAGCAGGCGATGGACGCCGAGAGCTTAATGAAGGTAGCGGAAAACGCGTTAGCGGAGGAGGATCATGAGTAAAAAAATATTTATCGTTGAGGATGAGTTGGATTTTCTCACTACTCTCAGAGATCGCCTGGAATTTGAGGGTTATGTGGTGGCCACGGCAGTCGATGGAGAAGAGGCCCTAGGGAAGATTCCAGAAGAGAAGCCGGACCTGATCCTACTGGATATCATGCTGCCTGAGATGAATGGCTATCAAGTCTGCCGTGAATTGAAGTCCAACCCTGAGACCGAAACTATCCCTGTGGTGATGGTAACCGCGAAATCCCAGGAGAGTGACAAATTTTGGGCAAAAGAGACCGGAGCGGATGATTACGTGACCAAGCCCTTCGAAATGGAGGAACTGCTGCAGAAAGTTCAGGACAATCTGCAAAAGTAAGAGCACTGTTTAACCCGGAGTATGCAGACTCCTGGTTAAGAGTGCTCGAATAAAAACAGGATAGTGACAGAATTCCTTGTTCAGATCATCCCCTTTTTGGGTGGAGCGATCGGTGCCTTAATCCTCTTCGTCCTGATTCGTGAAACGGTTCGATCTCTCAAAAGGCTCTATTGGCGTATCAAGCGGGGGCAATGCCTGTCCCTGATTGGGCAGCTGAACGATCTCACGGTGGAACAATTGCTCCCCCTTGCCGTGGAACTCAAAAAATCCTTTTCGCTTCCCCTCGTTGAAAGTGTATTGGATCAATTCAGATCCCAAGACCTGCCCGCTCCCGTGCGGCAAAAACTTGCTGCAGTCTACGATCATGTGGGTCTCGTTGAGCATCATCTCAAAGCTCTTAACAAAGCAAAAACCTGGCTTGAGCGTGCCCACGCCGCGGAAACACTGGGCAAAATAGGCCACCTCAACGCGGTAGTGCCACTCATCAACCTGTTAGGAGATGACAGTGAGGATCGAGAGGTAAAAAGTGTCGCAACCCAGGCTCTGGGCGAAATCCGCGACGAACGGGCTATTGCTCCTCTTATTGAAGCCTTAGGTCTCCCCAATTCTGCTACCGACCAACCTGTGGCCGATGTGTTGGCCAAATTTGGAGAGGCGGTCTTGCAACCTCTGATGAAGGTTCTCTCCGCCTCCACGAGGGAGGCCCAACGCTTCTGGGCGGCCAGAATTTTAGGAGAGTTGCAGACACACCGGGCCACCCCAACATTACTGAACGCTTTGAGCGATCACTCAACCAAGGTACGCGCAGAAGCGGCCCTTGCTCTGGGACGCCTGGGTACGCGTGAGGGAGTATCCCCACTCAGTAGGATGTTGCTGGGAGATCCAGTTCCGCTGGTCAGGGACGCGGCTGCCCAGGCCCTGGGCAAGATTGCTGATGATCGGACTTTGGCGGCTTTAAGAGAAGCACTGGCCGATCTCGATCACGATGCCCGACGGAGTGCGATGCTGGCCTTAGAAAAGATGGGAGAAAAGGCGACCCCTTTTTTTATTGAGGCACTCCGAGGAGAATCGAAGGAAGCGGCAATCCAGGCGGCGAGCGCCCTGGAGCGGATGGGAATGGTGGCGATCTGGATAGAGGACCTGGCGGGAGAAAACTCTGAGACTGCCTTTGAGCTGCTCACCTGCATCGCAAAAAATGGTGTTGTGGAGACATTGGCCCGTTCTCTTACCCACCCCCAATTACCGGTACGGATCCGCCTCTGCAACATCTTGTCAGAAGGGACAACTTCACGCAGTTTTGAGGCCTTAGCGGAACTCGCCCAAAAGGATACCGACTGGGCGGAGCGCGTGGAGGCCCTTTTAGCCCTCATAAAATTGGCGGATGCTCGATCGGTACCCCTCCTGAGAGATGCCCTCGGTGAAAAACAAGAGACCGTCTCGGAACTCCTGTTACTGGCCTTACAAGAGTCACCCCGTTCGCTATTGGAGCCGCTAGCAGACCAGGTAAGTGCACTTCTCCAGGACGCAAATATTAACATCCGCGTCCAAGCGATAAAGGTCCTGGTGAAAATACGCAGCGAAAGCCTCTTTTCGGTTCTGCTCTCTGCTTTTTCCGATTCCTCTCCGGAAGTTCGCCAAGAGGCGGCTCTAGCGCTAAGACATTATTCCAACAGGCAAGGGGTTCATGCACTAACAGGTGCGCTTCAAGACCCCGACCGGGGGGTGCGGGCCGCTGCCGTGGAGAGTCTCGGTGAGCTGAAGGATCCACAGGCCATCCGGCCTCTGGTGCATGCCTTTGAAGGTGCCGATGAAGGTTATCGAGACCGTATCGCTTCTGCCTTGGCCGCCATGCCAAGACAAGAGTTTCATCAATTGACCGATCTTCTCATGGGGCTCTCACACCCCAAGGCCCGAGCTGGGATAACTTTGACATTGGGTTTAATCGGAGACCAGGCGGCAATGCAACTATTGACCACTTTCTTGAAGGATCCCGAACCGATTGTCCGTGCTTCGGCTGCCAGCGCCCTGGGACGTTTCGGGCGGGAGGGGATGACCTCGGTTTTGGTGGACTGCCTCTCCGATCCGAAACAAAGGGTTCGAGCTGCAGTCGTTGATTCACTGGGCAAGAGTGGGAACGCTGCCATCATCGAATACCTCTTACCCCTCCTGGAAAGCGAACCGGACACCCTGGTCTGTCAACGTGTGGTACTGGCCATGGGATCTTTGATTGCAGATCAGGAACGAGAAGCGAAGGAGCAGGACCTGGAAAGTGAAAATCTGAGGGCCAAGGCTACCGCTGCAGTCACGAAATGGTCCAAGCAGAAAAGAGGTGTCAAGAATCAGGCGGCGGGATGGGTTGCGCTGGCCCTCCTGGAAGAGGAATCTTACTTTTCAAAGATCTTGAAGGCCAGCCAGGATGCCCCACTGCGTGCTGCCATGCAGGAATGTTTGAAGCGGCTCCCCAGCCCGGTGCAGGATCATTTCTTCGCCTTTCTCTCTCTGGACTCACATCTTTTTTGGCGTGATGAGGTAAAAAAGAGCGTTGAGCATTACACTCGCCTTTTGCAATCAAGCCGGGAGAAACGCGACCGTGTGCATGCCATAGAGGCATTAAGTACGTTGGCTGAAAAAGCGGCTATTCCCGTGATTGAGTCCGCCTTTGCCACCGATCCCAGCCCCCAGGTCCGAGCTGCCGCGTTAGCTACACTGGGAGAGCTTCTGAAGGGGGAACCGTTAGTTGCCAGGATTACTCAAGCCGCACAGGATCCGTCCGATAAGGTTCGCTCTCAGGTCCTACCCACGCTCAACCGTTTGAGCCCCAAAGAACTGGAAGGCGCGCGGGAGCACTTGATCCCGTTGTTGGATAGCTCCCAGGAAGAGATTCGCAGGCCCGTTGCCGATCTGCTTGCCCGTCTTTACCATCATGATTGGCAAGTCCTGGCGGATCAATTGTTGGGAGCGGAGAAACAATCCCGAGTCCTTGGACTGATCGAAACGTTGGCAAAGATGAGTCACGCCCAGATATCACCTCTCCTCGTACAATTCATGAAACATAGTGATCTCGAGGTGCGAGGGGCAAGCGCTCAGGCCGCGGCCCGATCGGGGGCGCTAGCAAAACAGGACTGGATTTCCTGTCTGGACGACTCGCAGGAAGCCGTCCGCCTGGCAGCCATTCAGGGCTTAGGAAAACAGCTGGACGGCGAGGTATTGGAGATCTTCGCCCAGCACCTTGAAGACCCTTCCCCCAAAGTCCGAGGCCAGATGGCTGCTCTCCTGGGAAAAAAGAAGCTGGCTGACAACGAGCGGTCAACCGAAATTCTGGAGCGTTTAAGCCAGGATGTCAGTTTTGGAGTCAGAATAATCAGTCTGGTATCCCTCCTTCGTTTAGGAGTAACGGGCCTTGTCCAGGAGGTCACAGCAAGCATGCCGCACCTCGAAGGAAAGGAGCGCTCCGCCCTATTGGAGCACTTGCAGAAGGAAGGGATATTTGTGGAATTACTGGGCACGGTCCAACGTGACCGTGATCCCCAAGCTCGCAAGGAGGCCCTTCAGTTTTTATCTGTGCTGGATCTTTCTCAATTTACAGGAGAAATCGCCAAAGCCTTGTCCGATCCTTCCAGCCAGGTGAGGGTTGCTGCCATCGAAGCCCTGGGGCAGGTAAGGGATCCTCTGCTTGAAAAACAAATCGAGGCCCTGAGTCAAGATCCTGTTAAGGAAGTGAGAGCTGCCGTCAAACACCGTAAGCTTCGTAGAGTGCAATAGATACTCGGATTTGCCGGCCTGCAGGGTACCCATTCATGATATTCATCCATATCTGGGAGACCATCGCGATTCTCTTTTTCGTCACCTACAACACGATCAATTTTTTCCTCATCACGGTGGCATGGATCAAGATACGTTTTTTTCTGCAGCTCAAATCCATCTTAAGTTTTAATGATGTTTACCGGTCGCTCTCGACGCCGCAGATTTCTCTTTTAGTCCCTGCTTTCAATGAGCACTATACGATCGTGGAGAGTATCCGCGCTCTGGTTGCGCTTCGATATCCCTCTTTTGAGATCGTGATCGTCAATGATGGCTCCACCGACAAGACGGTAGAAGTGTTGACGGAGGCATTCGGATTTGTGCGCCGCGACATCGGGTACCATGCAACCCTTTCCACAGCTCGCATCAGGGGTTTTTATGAAGCGAAGCGTCCGGAAGGGAGCCCCATCCAACGGCTCATTCTCATCGATAAGGAAAACGGCGGGAAAGCGGACTCCCTGAATGCAGGCCTGAATGCGGCCCTCTCCCCTTATGTTTGCTGCATGGATGCCGACTCGATTATCGATCCCGAGGCTCTTCTGCAAGTCATGCAGCCGATTATGGAAGACCCGGAGAACATCGTCGCCTGCGGGGGGCAAATCGGGATCGCCAATGGCTGCAAGATTCGAAATGGAAAAGTGATCAAAGCCGAGCTCCCCAGGAACTGGCTGGCGATGTTTCAGGTGGTGGAATATATGCGATCCTTTACCGCCAGTCGAACAGGGCTGGCTGCGCTGAACTCCTTAGTGATTCTCTCCGGTGTGTTTGCCGTCTTTCGCCGTGATCTGGTGTTGGATGTCGGGGGTTTCTTAAGCGGTCGGTCCAATTTTAGGATTGCTCAAGAATACTGCGGCAACAGAGAGACCGTCTGTGAGGACATGGAGATCATTGTCCGTCTCCAGCGTTATTTGATCGAAAGAGAGATCCCGGGCCGCATCATCTTTCTGCCCTATCCAACGGCCTGGTCGCAAGGTCCGGAAAAGGTTGGGCATTTCGGCAAACAACGCAGTCGCTGGTATCGGGGGCTGGCCCAGGTTCTCTTTTATCACAAGAAGATGCTCTTCAATCCCCGCTATAAGCAGATCGGTCTCTTTGCCCTGCCCTACCAATTCTTCTACGAGTTCTTAGGCCCGCTTTTGGAAATGGCTGGATATGTCAGCCTGCCGGTTCTCTATTTTCTGGGTTTGCTCGAAACCGATGTTTTGCTGCTCTTTTTTGCAGTCTCGATCCTCTATGGGATGTTCCTTTCCGTTTATGCCGTCTTGCTGGGGTTTTGGACCGAGGGTCGCCTGGCAGAGGAGAAGAAGGTTACGATGTTGTATCAGTATCGCGGGGTGTGGACTGTTTCGAAACTCATCGTTTTTGCGATACTCTCCATGTTGGGCTACCGACAACTCCAACTCGCCTATCAGGTCAAAGGATTTGTTGATTTTCTCAGGGGCAGCCAAGCATGGGGGGAATTTCAACGTGAGCGATTCTAGCCCGGGTGTTGCATTGATTATCGGCAAAAGGCTGTTGGGATTGAAAAATGGCAGCAATCAGAGCAGTGGTCAATCTGTTCGGTGTGCTGACCACACTCAGAAAAATGAGTCGGAGTATCTGAAAGAACGCCGGAGCGCGAGACACTTGAAGTGGATCGTCTGTCTTCTGACCTCTGTCTTCTGTCTACTGACTTCCTCCCTCGACGCTCAATCGTTATCCAACTTCTTCCTCTCCCAAGAGATTTCACTCGCTGATTGGGGACTTACTGATCTCTCAGAGATTGGGTACATCTCGGTGGGTATTCTGCATAACAAGGAGGGAGATGACTTGCATCTCTATGACATTCGCAAACAAAGACCCGTTGTGACGGAGCCCAGTGGACCGCGAGGGCGCATCCCTTCTTTTGAAGGAGACCTCTTTCTGATCAGTCACTTTAGGGAGGGAAACACCAACCGGTTGGGCGGTTATTTCAACGGTTTTGCAAAATCTCCATCCCAGTCGGCCGTGACTATAGACAAGGCCCCAGACGGCAAGCCTGCCCTGATCTTTTCCTATAGGAAAGCGCTGCCCGGCTTCGCTGGTTTCTGGATCCATCTGTTTGACTTCAAAAAACACCCCGCCGCCCGGTTTTTTTTTGATGCCAGTCCCTTCACCTACCTGACTTTTTCCATTCGTGGGGAACGTGGAGGTGAAGAGTTACTGCTGCAAATAGCCGATCGAGCATGGGAACAACAGGCAGATTCCCTTGTTGTGGGAGATGTCGCTTCTTTTCTTCCTGGTGGGCGGGTGGAAAGGAAGTGGCAGCAAGGATGGATTGCGCTCAAAGAATTGCCGGTCGGTCTGAACCAGAAGGAATTAGCAAGCCTCGTCTTCCTGGTCAAAGGAAACGGTCAAGGGCGGGTTTTTGTCAAAGACCTTGCCTTCACAAAGAAAAAGGGTGTCCGGATACCCCAACCCAAAGAGACCGAGATATCTGCGATTCGATTGAACAAAGCAATGTGGCTCTGGGAGACGGACAAGATCGTGACGAGTCCAAGCGAGCAGCAGCGACTCCTTACCTTCTGTAAAAGCGAAGGTATCACGGATCTCTTTTTGCAAATCCCTTACGAGGCAAAGGAGGAGAAAGGACAGTGGAAGATCCTTTGGAATTCTTTGCTCATTCGCCCCCTCATTTCCCAGTTGCATCAGGCAGGCGTCAAAATTCACGCCCTCGATGGCGACCCACGATTTGCCCTTAGAGAGTGGCATGGACGGGTCATCGCTACCCTTGAAAGCATCATCCAATATAATCGAAAAAGCCCTCCTCAAGAACGCTTCGACGGGATTCGCTTCGACATTGAGCCCTACCTTTTGCCAAGTTTTGGTGGTGTCCAAAAGGAAGCCATATTGAAGCAGTATCTTTCCCTATTGGCGGCTTCGCAGACCTTAACCAGGCAAGCTGATCTGGCCCTTGGTGTCGACATCCCTTTTTGGTTTGATGCCCGGAATGAGTTTTTTGAACCCACCGCAGAGGTGGGGGGCCGCCCCGTCAGCGAATTGATTATCGACATCGTCGACAATGTGGGAATCATGGACTACCGGACACAGGCCTACGGTGCCGATGGGGTGATTGCCCAGGGCACCCAAGAGCTCGAATATGCAGCAAAGACAGGGAAAGAGGTTTTTATTGGACTGGAAACGGTGGAGCTTCCGGATGAGACGATCCTGGCTTTCGGCCCGGCATCTGAAAGTGGCTCACGGATTCTGTTAGAGAGCATCGAGGGTAAAAAGATCCGCCTCTATTGGATTCCAGACGGTCAATGGGAAAGGGTCCAAAAAGACCACCCGTTTTCTTCCCCGGTTGTTGTCCTGGGGCAGACCCATGCCACTTTTGTACCCTCTGGCAAGTTAACTTTCGCAAATAAAGACTTACAAGACCTGGAAGAAGTGATGCAGCAGGCGGAATCGGCATTACGGCGATTTCCCAGTTTCTCCGGTTTCACGATCCATTCCTATGAAAGCTATCGACCTTGGCTCGAGAGACAAAGGGGGAAAGATTGAAGGAGAGAGCTACTCTCTTATGGTCAGGCCGATACCGAAAGTGTTCTGACGGGTCCCGTCGGAGCGCCCCTGGTAGCTGTAGTGAAGGCCGACTGAGTAGGCCGGCGTCAATTTAAAATCCACGCCTCCAAAATAGGTGTTGGCCACGAACTGCCCGAGCCGATCGACCGACAGAGCGGAAAAACTCTCGCTGCCGTGTGCAAAGCCGATATTCACAAGCATGGGTGGGGTGATTTGCTGATAGTAATGAAGCAGGAACGATTCGTTACTGTCCACGATTCCAGAGGGTTGGAACTCCGTCCAACTTTTGTAGAACACGGCTCGAACCCAAGCCGGGCTCTCGAAGTAGTACTCAAGAAATGGGGCGAGGACATGAGCCTGATCCGCTTCAAAACCCAGGTAACGGTAGTCGGCTCCCACCGCCATGCCTCGAGGCAAGGCCGAGGCAAACCCGGCCGAGTAGTCTTGCGCCGCAAGCGACGTCGCTCCCGGGGCCCACATGGCATAGCCGCGCAACCATAAACGGTCCTCAAGTTGCCGACTGAAGCTCAACCCACCACGATTAACCCTCTCGTTAAACTCGTTCCATCGTTCGTAGTGTCCGGAGACCCTACTGCGCTCGCCGACATACCCTACGCTCAGGTACCCTTTGCTGGCAGGAGATGCGAATGAGAAGCGTTCCTGTCCCCAGCCAAGCCGTACCTCGAGCGGTCGAGGCAGAGCGATTTGCGACTTCAGTTCTCTGCCTTCGCTGCTTTCCGGGGCTACGGTCAACACCCTCTCGATCTGCTCCAGGGCTTCTCTGTTTCGTCCCTGATAATGGTAGTA
>CBDUTA010000137.1:0-8981 GCA_965369785.1 uncultured bacterium | reverse complement strand
AATGTAATCACCCCTGAGAATGTAATCACCCCATATAATGTAATCACCCCAGAGAATGGAATCCGCGCTGCTCGAACCGGAATTCTCCAGATTGCTCCCTGCTTGCCAGGGACTCAAAACGACTTGATCGCCATAAACGAAGGCCCCGCCCGCCCTCACGGCTTCACCCTCGAGAAGCCACTGGGGAGCGACCTGACTTGTCAGTTGATGAGTCTCCATGTCGATGGCCTCGGCCAGTCGGACAGCTGTGTAAGCATTCACTAACCCGTTGCCCTGTTCTAGCACATGGGGCTGCTGTAGTTTGATGGCACTGGTCAGGAGAATGAGCTTGGTGATGTTGGGATTCAGATTGGGATTGGCCTCCAGCATCAGCGCGATGGTTCCCGTCACGAAGGGTGTGGCCATGCTGGAACCACTCAGAGTGATGTAGTGCTCATCAATCTGGAGTTCCGGTTGACCCTGGAAAATATTGCTTCCGCTGGCTAACAGGGAAGGGATCTTATTGCCCGGAGCAGCAAGATCGGGTTTGAAGAGACCATCCAGATAGGTTGGCCCACGCGAGCCATAAGTCGTGGAGGTATCATCGCTATGGGTGGCCGTCCCCTCCGTCTTCAGGGGATAGACCGTAATCACCGAGGGATCATTGGCGGGGCTGTTGATGGCGCCCCAGATCTCTGGGTATTCCGAAGCCTTCCCCAGATTTCCTCCTGAAGCCACGGTGACCACTCCCGATTCCACCAGTTGGCGGACGGCCTGGTTCAGAGGATCGGCCGTGTAGGATTCCAGGGGAGGATGGCCGACCGAAAAATTGGCCACCCGAATATCATAGAGGTCCTTGTTTTCGATGACCCACTCAATTGCCTGGATCAGGTTGCTGGTGAGTCCGCTACCATTGTCTCCCACCACTTTGAGATCCACAAAGCTGACCTCAGGCGCCGGACCGGCATAAGCTCCTCCCGATGCCTCTCCCGTTCCCCCTACGATTCCCGCAACCGCGGTCCCATGGCCATATGGATCGGTGTGGCTCTCTGAGAGAACGGGTGTTCCCGAGGTTAAGTCGACGGCGGCAAGAATCCGTGAAGGGTCGAGATCCGGATGACGATTGATCCCCGAATCAAATACAGCCACGGTGACGCCTTTCCCCGTGTAACCCTTCAGCTGATCGGCTCCGATGGCTGCCAGGAAGGGGTTTTGATATTCGGGGTTGGGCTCGGCCCGATGGCTCGATGGGCGGGCCCCGTCGGTTGCATCCATCGTGACCGGTTCCACGACACGGATGGGAGTGTCCATTGTGATGTACTCAATGGCTCCGGATTCCAGCAGGAGCTTGATTTGAGCAGCCGGCAAACGGGTCATGTAACTGTTGATTAAAGAGAGTGCCTTGTTGTTTCCTTTTGAGAACTCGTTTCCTTCCAGCCCGGCGTTCTGCGCAAAGAGATCCGGATTGACCCTCACGATAACGGGAATATCGTGGTCCAGTTGCGGATTGGACAGGAGAAAGGAAAGCTGATCTCTGAGAGCAGGAGAGAGCTTATGGCTCAAGGAAGCGAGAAGATTCTGACTTTTTACACCGTCGAGTCCCGCCGAAGAGGAACTTTCTGGCCTGAGAGATGCGTCCTGGCTGGCCACGGGTTCGATCTTCAAAACGACCGGACTCGTACCAGCGGTTGTGGTGGATGGATTCGACTGCCACGTCAAGACGAGCAGAATCACAGCGAGGGAAAGGCTAAGAAGAACCCACCGTGTTGATCGGTCTTGGATATGCCTCATATGAACACCTCCGGTTGCCCAAAAACCCTTATTCGCTACCAACGGTTAATTGACCTTGTTTGCCAGGAGGCTCCAAGGGGTAGTCCAAAAACGTTGTCCCGCGGGTAGGGTTTTTGGTGTTGTGACAACCATTTATAGAGTATAATCCAACAAAATGCAACTGATATTTACCAATAGTAAAGAAATAAATTCACTCACAGCAAGTGTTCATATTAAGATGTGTTACCTCAGAGTTCAACCCTAGTTGATTGGAATAGTGGTTAATAGGCACATTTGAATACAAGTGAATAAGGAATACAAGTGTGTTGAAGTTGTATTTATGAGAGGTGAAGATGGCAGCCGATCCGCTTGAGCCTGTTTCGATAGACGCTGTCTTTCAGAACCTTAGGGACCGGCTGGAGGCCTTTGAAGCCGCCTTTAGACAGGGTCCGGTGGGTGCTCAGCAGGTCCTGGATCTCTGGGAAAGCTCGTTGGAGCTCAAGATTGAATCCGAAGAATTCTACCAGTTTCTACTCAACTACAGGACTATTCTGAACGGACTCTTGTGGGCCCACTATCCGGAAGAGTATAGAGAAAAGATTTATCCCCGTCTTCAGGATGGCGGATCCTCGGAGAGCAATCTTCTCGAAGCGGATTCGCCGAAGCGACAGCCCAAAATGATGCTCGTTGTTGCTGAAGAGGTCTTCTCCTCCCGGGAGAATGAGCCTCTCTCCATCGCTGACCTGATTGAGGAAATGAAAACCAGAGGGGTTCACTTTACAGCCAAGGATCCGGCCAAGTCGTTGGCCCAGGCCATGAAGAATTCCGGAAGGTTTGAAACAGCGAGACGGGGAATGTACCGACTGAAGAAATCTTAAAGCAAGGAGGGCGAAGTTTCCTACTCGGTTGACTTACCTCCCGCACTCCTTTTTAATAAACCTCATCTTTTCACCATAACAGCAGGGGAGAGAAACTCCGTGCCTTATCAGGTCCTTCATCCTCTCGAATCGGGACCCAACGTCAGTGTGTATCTTGTAGCGGATCGCCGGAAGTCCGGTGTTGCGCGAGTCTTGACTCTTCTCCCGATTGACCTGTCCCAGGAGTCTCAAAGACTAGAATTTGAAGCGCTTTTCACCTGGCGAAAATCTCTCGATCACCCCTTCCTAGTCCCTGTTCATGATTTCGCTTTCAGGGGAAGGCGAGTCGGTCTTGTATCAGAATTTGTAGAGGGTGCCCCTTTTTCGAAAATACTCAGAAGCGGGGGTTCGTGGAAGCACCGTCGATTCTTGGCACTTCAACTCGCAGAACTGCTTGCTTATTTGCATCGAACAGGTTTCCTGTGTGGTTTGATGAAGCCGACTCAGTTGTTTGTTCTTCCGGAAGGCCGTTTGAAAGTGAATGTTTTGGTACCCCAAGGAAAATACAATGGCGGATTGGGAGGAGATGCCCGGATTCGCTATTGCGCACCCGAGTTCTTGACCCATGGAAGCGTAAGCCATCAGACCGACCTCTACTCCCTAGGGATGGTGCTCTATTATCTTTTCACGGGACATGAGCCTTATGTTGAACGGGATTTGAATGCTCTGAAACGAAAGCAGCGGGTAGCTCTCCCGATCCGACCTCGAAAACTTAATCCGGATATCCCTTGTGATATCGAGCAGCTGATTCAGGACTTGATTCAAAAGGATCCCCGAGTTCGTCCTTCATCTGCTGAATACGTCGCTGCAGTTTTGAAGAAAAGCTGTGATTCCGGGTTGAGTAGACCGCCTCGATTTCGTTCGGTTCTGGTGGGAAGGGATGTTGAACTGGCCAGTTTTCGGAGGTTGAGCCGACGACACCTCGACAGTCCTGCTCCTTGCTTCATCGCCATTAGTGGTGTGAGCGGAATCGGAAAGACTCGCTTGATGGAAAATTTTGAAACCATCATAAAGATCGACAGGACGACCCCTTATTCGGTGAGTCATCATCCGGGGGCAGGTGCGCTTGAAGCGTTCACGCAGCTTTTCAATAAAATCGTGGATGAATCTGAAACGCCGATTTCGAGAATCGATTGGCAGGAGAAGGTCGACCCCACTGGTTTCGCTCAGAAGTTCATTCAACTTTTGACACAAGTCTCCAACGGCCGGCCAATGATCTTATGTGTCAATGATCTGCAATGGATGGATGAGGGATCGCTTGCCATTTACCGAAAGCTTCTTGAGAGTGAGAAACCACCCGTTATGGTGATCGGGAACTACCGGGTGGATGAGCCGCCTGGATATTGGGAGCCGTTAAGAGCCGAGCTGGGTCAGAGGAAAGTGTTGACCGAGTTTAGACTTGGTGCTTTGGAAGAGCAGAAAGTCAGAGATTTGATGAGCAATCTCTTGGGCGATGTTCCTTCAGAAGAGCTCTACAAACAGGTTCTGTCTCAGTGTGCCGGCAATCCCTTCTATATCTATGAATTCTTAAGATTTTTGCGGGAGACAGATGAACTTTCCTTTCATTCTCATTCAGGGCATTGGCAATGGCAGCCAAGGCAGAGGAGGTCTAGAATTCCCGGAACGGTTATCGAAAACATCAGGGCTCGCCTGCAGGGGATCGACCCGGTGCATTCGCAGTTTTTAGAGTATTTGTCCGTATTGGAAAGGCCGGTCCGGATCGACTGGTTGGCGCAGATTCTGAAGATGCCCGTGA
Organism: uncultured bacterium; assembly: GCA_965369785.1. Lineage (GTDB taxonomy): Bacteria > Acidobacteriota > UBA6911 > RPQK01 > JADFOI01 > JADFOI01. The sequence continues at coordinate 4,559 of CBDUTA010000137.1, read as the reverse complement.
TCGATCTGGAAGAAGGGCTCAACCTCCTGGACCGCTTGGACTTTGTTTCCATCTCGGGCAGTCTCGATGAGCCTTTCGTGCTTCTCAACCACGATTGGCTTGGCCGAGTGCTCCGCAGCAGTCTGGCAGTCCGAAAAAGAAAGGCCATTCATGAACGGATCGCTGTTTTCTTGGAGGCTGAGTGCTCCAAATTGGAGTATCCACCGCTCCGGGAGGCTCTAGTACGCCACTTCCTGGGGGCTGGAGATGGTTCGAAGGTGAGGAAGCATCTATGGAAAGTGATCGAATGGTTGGAACAGCGCCACCTGTATAAGGCAGCGGCAGAACTGGTCGGGCAAGCCTTGAAGTCCAAAGCCCTACCGAGAGGGCATTGGAAGGGCGTTAGGAAAGCGGTCGAGTTGTTCTACCTGGCCGGGGAACTGGACGAGTGTGTTGCTCTGTCCAAACGATTTCTTTCCGAATCTCCCAAGTTGGGCGACGGAAGGAAAGCCTTTATTTATTGGCTTCTGGCACGAGCCTACCTGATCAAGGGTCGAGCAAAGGTCGCTACGGATTACCTGGAAGAAGCACTTCCTTTGCTCAAGGAGGGTGGCGATGAAGAGCTATTCGCTGAAGTTCAGGGGCATTTGCTGTGTTGTCTGACTTCATTAGGAGAGTACAAAAGAGCGGAAAGGATTGCGAAAGAGCTGCTCCAGAAGCTCTCGAAGGACGAACACTCAGTGTGGGTCAGTAAGCAGTTCCATGCTCTTTGCTACTACCATGAACTGCGAGGGGATGTGCGCGGGGCTGTTGACTGGGAGGTTAGATCCATTCAGGCGGCTCTGAAGGAAGATAAGCTTGTTCCCTTCACAGGTCGAATTCATAACCTTGCCTTTTTCAACCTGGAAATGGGTCGATTGGTCCTCGCGGAGAAGCTTGCTCGCTACAGCTTACAGTGGGCTGATGAGATAGAGAATCACGAGCTTGTGCTCTACGCTAGAAGTACTTTGTGTTGTGTCAGGCGTAAATTAGGTCAGCATCAGAAGGCAATTTGCGTTCTTCTCGAAAGTCAATCCATGAATCAAAGGTCAAACCGGAACGCTCATATCGAAGCAGAGCTTTATATTGAACTTGCCAAGAACTCCAATTATCAGCTCCTTCCGGAACGCGCCCTTTTCTACCTTGAAGAATGTCGGGACATACTGGGCAAGGATGCCTTTCACCACTCTTTTGTGGATGCCACCCTGGCACTTGCTTGGACCTGGGTTCTCGTAGGGAGACCCGATCGAGCCTTGGAAGTTGTTTCTTCGCTGAATGTGAAAGAGATTTTCCGCCAGAAGGGAAGGTATTTTCTACTACTCTCCCAGGCTCATTTGATGCGAGGTGATCACGAACAGGCCTGGCGGGATGTTTGTCAGGCTTACGACTCTTTTCCCGACTACATGCTCTACTATCGGGCAAGAGCGCGACTCGCTCAGGGGAAGGTCCTTCTCGAGAAAGCTGAATTCCAACGGGCGGAACGGTGTATTCAGGAGGCTCTCTCTCTTGCCAAGGACGAGTTCTACTTTCCACTGATGGTGGAAGGGATGATTCTCCATGCCAAAGGGTTGTGCGCCTCCGGAAATCCGTCTTTGGCACGAGCGTATGGCCTGCGGGCGCTCCAGTTCACGAGGCGAGTGGATCGGCCCGGTTTACGAGTTGAGGTGTGTCGCACTCTGGGCAAAATTGAATCTGTTCTGGGGAACCGGGAAGGGGCAGTACAACGATACAGCGAATCCCTTCAAATATTGAAGGAAAGGTTACTGTATCTTTCCCCAGATCATCGGCAGTCTTTCATCAAGCGATTTATTCTCCCCATCGAGAGCGACCGGGATCGACTCTTGCCGGGTGGGCCCGGGCGGACCCCCCCCTACCTTATTTACCTGCGTCAATTGGCCAATATGATCCGAGAAACGGGTGATCAGGTAGAAATTGGGAAGAGAACGCTTCGAATCGTTGGGGACGCATTACCGGCTGCTTCTGCCAACATCCTGCTGCGTAAGTTTCCGGGTGGGCCGTTTTACGTGGTCGCCTCCCAGGGTCGCTGTCAGAAAACAGGAAAGCACCTTCTCACCGAATCGTGGAACGGCGAGCATCTCTTTCTACCCGAAGAAACCCTTGACGTCCTTGATGGCGTACGCGGTTCTCTTGGAATTCCTCTTTGCTCCGGTGAGCAACTCTTAGGGCTCCTGTACCTCGAGCGTGGAGGGCGAGATGTCTCTGAAGACGAGATGGATTTCTTGAGTTGTGTCGCCAGTATCGTGGAAATTCCGTTAGCGAGTCGTGCTGGCAGCCATAAGGTTTTGGTCGATAGCCGGCATTCGCTACGCATCGATAAGAGGCGTACGATCGTGGGTAGGCACCCAAGGATGCGGAAGCTATTTGAGGAGATTCGTCGTGTCGCATTAAATGATTCGACGGTCTTGATCTGGGGTGATAGCGGGACAGGTAAGGAGTTAGTGGCTCGGGGAATTCATTCTCTTGGTGATCGACAAGGGGGCCTCTTTGTTCCGATAAATTGCTCAGCTCTGCCGGATGATCTGATCGAAAGTGAGCTTTTTGGTCACAGGCAAGGGAGTTTCACCGGGGCTGTGAGTCATAAGCCAGGGTTATTTGAGGTGGCCAGTGGAGGTACATTATTCCTGGATGAAATTGCCACCATGCCGATCCATCTCCAGACTCGTCTGCTGCGCGTTCTCGATGATAAGAAGATTCGAAGACTGGGCGAAACAAAAGAGCGTCCAATCGATGTGAGAATTGTGGCAGCTACCAATCAGCCCTTGAAGGAGCTGATTCGAAGGGGTGAATTTAGGGAGGATCTGTACCATCGGCTCAACGTCTACCAGATCCGAGTGCCTTGTTTACAAGAGCATATTTCCGATATTCCTCTGCTTACTCATCACATGCTAGAAGGGTTAAACCGCCGAACCGGTCAAGAGAAAGGGATTGATGATCAGGCTATTTCTCTTTTGAGTAGGTATTCTTTTCCGGGAAACGTGCGCGAATTGGAGAACATCATCGAGAGTGCCTATCATTTTACCGACGAGAGCATGATTTCGATGGAGGATATCACCTGGAGGCTGGATGCGCCGACGGGAGAGGGCCGGCAGACATTGACCCCAACCGAATCCATTGTGGAAGATCTCGTCGGCGGCCGCGTGGGCTTTTGGCATGCGGTCCGTGATCCCTTCCTGAAGCGGGATTTGTCCCGCGATGAAGTTAGGGAGATCATCTCGACTGGACTCAGTGCTTGCAACGGCAAATATCGGCGAGTCGTCGAGTATTTCAACCTCCCTGATCGGGACTACAAAAGGTTCCTGGCTTTTTTGTCCAATCACGATTGTAAGGTGGACTTTCGCCGATTTCGAAAAAGCGCCTGGAAGTAGTCTAGCCGGGATCATGCATAGTCCCGGTTTAGGAGCGACAGTCTATGGAGGGTCTGGGAGAGGTGCTTCCGTCACTTCGCGACGACAGCCTATGAAGAGTCCGGGTTAAGTGGGTCAGGGGTTAGATCCACTTGGCCAGGATGGTCAACCACATTTCCAGCTTTTCGGCGTGATCTCGCAGTGCCTGGTCGTTCTGCTCAATCCTGGCCTTGCTCTCTTCCAGGTTCTGATTCAGTTCCTTCAGCGTCTGAACCTCTTTCTTTAAACGGGCGGTGAGTCCCCCCACCACGGCCCCCGTCAGAATGAGAAAGCCCGCCCAGGCCATAATGTTCATCCACAGATCCAGTTCCGTAAAGGCGGGCATGAAGGCGGTGGGGAAGAAATAGACGTAAACGATCACCAGGAGGGTGCACAGGACGCCCCCCAGCAGGGCGCTGCGCAGCTCCAGATAATAGGAAGCAATGAGCACCACAATGAAGTAGAAGTTCAGGAAGACCAGCTTATAGGGGACGAAGTAGTTGATGCCGGCAACGCTGAGCAGAATGAGAAGAACAAAGACCTGTTCAAAGTTTCCGAGCAGGTACTTCTTGAGATGTTCCATGAACGAGGTCTCAGCTAGCCCGAATTCCGTCGAGAACCTGTGCATCATCCGGGCTAGTTCAATTTCAACAGCCGAGGGATCTGACGACCCCTCGGCGGAGGTTAACGGTGACGGGCATCAGAAAGGGTTACCTTAACCAAGGACCACCTCTAATGCGCGACACACTGCTTCAACAGCAATTTCCGTTCCAGCTGTTTGGAAGTGTCGATCCAGGGCTTGCCTGCCCTCTATCCTTTTATTTATCAACTGCTTGGGGTAAGGAAGGCGGCTGGGCAGGCTTGGAGCCCTTAAGCGGATTGTTAACCCCAGGTGACAGATTTTGCGCCGATTGTGCTCTCTGAAAGCGATGAAGATGTTTTGAAATCAAGCAGTTAGAGGGTGTTTTAAAGAAGGAGGCACTGTTAACCGACAGGGGCATGGGGGTGACAACGCCAGGATGCACCCGTCGCCGAATTCGAATCGCCGACCTACATTTTGGCCCTGTCCAGATAGAGCAAAATTGCCCTTCTACGTCATTTCTGTTTCATGCAATATGCCGAAAATCGGCTTTTTGA
>CBDUTA010000136.1:0-8992 GCA_965369785.1 uncultured bacterium | reverse complement strand
AGTTCCAGATCTCGAATCGGCCTCTCTTCCTCAAGGGCCTCCTTGAGTCGGAACAAGACCTCCTGTTCGGAAATCTTATTATTTTTCTCCTGGCCTGAGGTCTTCTTCAGATCTTTCTTCAGCCGTTCCAGCCTTCTCTCGATGATCTTGAGGTCAGAAAAAATGAGTTCAAAGTCGATTCCAGACAGGTCGGCTTCAGGGTTCACCACTCCCGCGGGATGGGGAACCTTCTCATCCTCGAAGGCACGGACCACGTGAAGCAAAGCATCGGCTGTTCCGATATAACCCAGGATTTCGGCCGACAGCTCTGTTCCCTGTTCCTCTCCCTTGAAGCCGTTCACATCCACGTACTGCACTTCAGCTGCCGTGAGCTTAAGCGGCTTGTAAATCTCGGCCAGTACATCCAACCTGGGATCGGGAACCTTGACCGAGGCCAGATTGGGCTCAAACCGTCCCGAAGTGAAGGCCGCGGTCTCAGCCGTTCCCTTTGTCAAGGCATTAAAGACCGTCGTTTTACCGCTATTCGACAGTCCAACAATAGCAATTTTCATAGCTTCACCTGCCTAGGAGCCTACCCCATTATGCTAAAAGAACGGGAGTATATCGATTCTGGGCACACTCGTTCAACCGAACAGCCCGTGAGTTCCAGAGCCCACACCCACACAGGGACCTATGTGGGTCAAGATCGACAAATCCGGAAGGTGAAGAGGTTTAGGAAAGGACTTCGCGAACAATATCCAGTATGGTATTCGAAGTCTCGTCAAGGAGTAGGATATCGATTCCGATGACGACTCTTATGAACCCGGTAGGAAGTTCGGGCAACAATCGCTCCAGGTCCAGGGGGAACCGGTGAAGGCGCTTTTCCAGTCCAGGAGGCAGACTCCCATTCTTCTGCAGCTGACGCGCCAACCCGGCAGGAAGTCCTTCGCGCTTAGCCAACCCAGGAGGTAAGCCCTCCAGATTCTGTTTGTTGGAAAACCAGGCACGGATGGTGGCTTCCTGACTCTCCCCGAAAACACGAATATCGACCTCTACGGTCACCCCAGTCCCTTTTTCATGAGCGTCTTTGGATTTACCTTTCCCTCCCTTTGCACTGATGAGGTTTGGGGAGCTCAGGCTAGCCAATAGAAAGAACACCAACAGAACAAAAGGGAAACGATAACGCATGCTTTTTGCCCTCGAAATCTGGGACATCTTGTAAAACCTCCTAGCCCGGTTGAGGCGTAATCCAGGCTATTATGGAGTTTACTGTGAATCAGATTTTGTGATTACGGTCACGAATAATTTTGGCACCCCTGTATTAGACTGGTTTTCATGAGACGAAAACGAAAAGATGACGAATACTACAGTGCTCCATTTCCTCCCCTCAAAAAGAGTGAAACCCAAACAGAGGCCCATAAGACGATCATCGGGCCTGGTGTGAAGATCAAAGGGGAAATTTCCGGGAAAGAAAATTTGACGGTACACGGTCGAGTCGAGGGAATGATTGACCTGACAAAAAGTCAGGTCATCGTCAGCAAGACCGGGAAAATCAAAGCGGATGTCTACGGGAAAATCATCACCATCGAGGGAGAAGTCCAGGGCAATCTCATCGGAGGAGAAAAGATCGTGCTTCAGACCTCCGGAGTCGTTTATGGGAATATGACGGCACCGCGGATCCAGGTCGAGGACGGTGCCAAGTTCAAGGGAAATGTTGACACGGGCTCGATGAACACAGAAAAGCAGTCCCAGCTCCAAGAGGTCCCCGTAGCCCAGGTTCATTCTCTGACCAGTAAGACGAACTAGTAGCCCGCCGTTCTTCACACCTGATCGTATCGGGGCGGTGGAGATGGCTGTGGATACAAGGCGCTTGCAGGTCGTGAAACACAGTCGCCGCGGCCCAATCCGCCGCCGCCGATTGGGTGTGCGAAAGCCGGTCTAACTCTTCAGTGCAAATGGGTGGAGATATGAATCTCCCCCTCAGAGATCTTCTCCTGAATCTTTCTCTTGAGCCAGGATTTGAAAGCCTGCCGGCTCCAGGGAATCAGAAGTAGCAATCCCAATCCATCCGTCAGAAGTCCCGGTGTAATCAGCATGGCTCCTGCTATCAAAATCAGCACCCCATCAAAGAGACTCTCCGCAGGCAGCCGCCCCTGGTTGAGTTCCGCACGCATTCGAGCAAGCAGTGCAAGTCCCTGGCTTTTTGCCAGCAACCCCCCCGCCACACCCGTTCCGATCACGATGGCTATGGTGTCCAGAGTACCGATATAAGTCCCCAGCCGGATCAGCAGATACAACTCGACCAGAGGAACCAGGGTAAAGAGAAAAAAGAGGCCAAACAGCATGGGCGTCCATCCTATCAGATATCCGCAGCTCTGCCAGGAGCCTTTCCCTTGCCTCAGAGGAGGATCCCGGCTAGGATCTCACTAGTTCCGTGGGCCAACTTGATGCCGAGGCCCAAACTCTGGCCCTTACCAAAAACGACCAGGAGGCCACCGACTTTCACGTGCAACACCAGGATCTTGGGTGAACGAATCATGGTCTACCGAAAAAGGATCCCCTCAAACATGCGAACGTGGACAGCCCTGAGGACGCTTTTGATTCTGGCAGGTTGGTTAGCCGCTGCTGTGGCTTTCACTCACTGTGCAGGACGGCCGCTCTCGGAGGACGTTGCCGCCGACCTGATCTTTTACAATGGAAAAATCATTACTGTGGATTCCGATTTTAGTATCGCCTCGGCCCTGGCGGTTAAAGACGACAAGTTCCTGACCCTGGGCCAGGACAGTGAAATTCTCACCTGGGCAGGGGCGTCCACTCGAACGGTGGATCTTCAGGGAAAGACTATCACTCCCGGATTCATCGATTCGCACATTCACGCCATCCGTGCCACCGGCAACACGGTTTCCCTGGAAGAAACTCAATCTGTAGCGGAGATCCTGGAGATCTTTCGAGAAAAGGTCCAGCAAACGAGGGAAAACACCTGGATCGGCGCTTTCCCCTTTTTGAGTGTGGATCAAATTGAGGAAGGGCGCTTACCCTATCGCTGGGAGCTCGATTCCGTTGCCCCCAATCACCCCGTTTTCATTTTCTATCACGGCCATTTAGTGGCCACCAACAGTCTGGCCTTGAAAGAAGCCGGCATTACCCGAGCCACCATCCCACAGAAGTGGGTCATCAAGGACCCGGCCACGGGAGAGCCTAATGGCTGGCTTCTAGAGGACCTGGCCGGGAGTGTTTTGCGCTTCTTTCCCAGGGGTGGTCTGGAGGAAACCATAGAGGAAATCCGGCGCATATCTCGAGAGCTGAACGCGGTAGGCATCACCGGGGTCATCCAGCAGCTAGGCGGAAACACCACCGGCCGGAATTTTAAAGCGCTGGAGAAACTGCGGAAAGCGGATGAACTCACCCTGAGATGGCGATTGAACTACTCCCTTCCTGCCGCTACACCGGATGACCGAATCCAGGAGGCCATCCGCAACCTGGGACCATCCACCGGATACGGCAATGAGTGGTTGCGGTTGGGAGGTTTGGGGGAGTTGAGCCTCGACGGATGGTGGGAACCCATGGACACCGCTTATCTTCGCGAGCCCTATGAAGGGAGCTATTCGAGGCAACAGGGAAAGGGTGACCTGAGATTCAGTATTGACCGCCTCAAGGCGATCTGCCTGGCGGCGGCCGAAAACGATATTCAAATGAGCGTTCACGTGGCCGGAAGTGCCGCCCTGGATGAAGTGCTCAATGTTTACGATGAAGTCGATCAGGTTCATCCCATCGGTTCGAAACGGTGGACCCTCGAACACGGTGGGTTTTTACCCACTCCCAGGAATCTCGAGCAAGCCAAAAGACTGGGTGTCATTGTCTCAACGCAGCAGTCGATTTCCTATTTCGTCCCCAGGGCCCTTCGGGAGATGCTGGGAGAGCGTCGGGCCGCCAGCCTGTTCCCCAACCGGACCTGGCTTGAAGGAGGAATCAAGGTGGCCGGAGGATCTGATTTTCCCGGCTCACCCCTCTCACCTCTTCTTGGAATGTACGCCAGCGTGACCCGAAAGACCGCTATTGGTGAACTAGGGCGGGAGGAGGCCATCAGCCGGGAGGAAGCACTGAAACTTTACACCATCAACGCCGCCCACATCTCTTTTGAGGAAGAGCTCAAGGGCTCGATCGAGCCGGGGAAATGGGCCGATTTCGTTGTCCTGTCGGATGACCTCCTGACCGTTCCCGAGGAGGACATCAAGGATATTGAGGTGTTGATGACGGTGGTGGGAGGCAAGGTGGTGTACGAGAAGTGAAGGCCCCCAACCTGGCCCGCGAACTCTTCTGGTCAAAAGAGCAACCTCGTCTTCTGCTCTCGACCGGAGCAAAGGAACCGTCCCAGGAGCTTGGCAGGCCTAGGTCTCGGGCTCAGCTGGCAGGGCATCACTGTTCCACATATCTCGAGCTATCCTCCAGTTCCCATTCGTCTGCCGGTGAAGGATGCTGATTCTCTTGCTGCCTCTCCCCAAGAGTTCACCTGTAGCCTTTCGGACCGCCTCTCCCCTGTAAGTGCGCCGTGCGTAGGCCCAGTCACCGGCTATCCTCAGCTCTTCCGTGGACGGCGTCACGCTGAAAGCGGTCCTATCGAAAACGCCCTGGTACCAGGTCCGCGCCACCTCCTTTCCAGTAACAACCGGTTGGTTGGGTAACATCCACACGGCATCATCAGTAAAGCAGGCCATATACGCATCCAGGTCACCCGCGTTGAAGGCTTGAACCACCTGCTCCAACAGTACCTCGACTGCCTCTCTGTCGGCTTCAAGTGTGTTTGTTTCCTGTGGAATAGGGCCACAGGAAACAACCATCACCCCAAGGGCCAGGAAAAACAGATAGGATCTCATGGGATCACCTCCTTTTGTGACACTTTTCCAGCAAAGTCCATAGGGCTAAAATTCCCTATTCCGTGGCCACGATATCGGTGACAAGACTTTTCAAGACAAGGGGACGAAAAACTTCCTGAAGCCACATTCTATGCTCAGGGTGAGAGCGATAGGCATCCAGGTCCCGTTCACTTTTAAAAACAGTTACCAGCCCGTGTGAGAATCCCAAGTCTTCCTGAGCAATCTTTCCAACCACCTGGGCCGCTACCTGTGGAATGCTTGCAAGCATCTTTCTTCCACTTTCCAGGACAGCCTCCTTTTCTTGCTCTGAGACCTCCGGTTTAAACTCGAAGAGAACCTGATGAATGATCTGGATCTGGAGTCCAGGGCTCAGTGAAGCGCCCACGACGGCAGGCTCAATCTCATCGGCGGAAGTGGCAGCTTCAATCGCGAAATGGTCGGCCAGGTAGCTCGAAATGATGTCAGCCTCATAATCCAATCCGGCAGAAATTCTTCCCAGCATGTCATAGACACTTGCTTCCCATCCTTCGGGAGTCTTTCTCTGACTGACGGTCAGCCCCAATCCGTGACAACTGGTGCAAAGGGTTTGTAGGTATCCCTTCCCCTCCCCCTCCGGCAGCGGGTCACTCAACCCAGTACTGCCCATCTGGGAAGAAGGCATGATGGAAAAGGCTAATATCCAGCTGCTCACAAAAAGGGCCATGCCTACACTGCAAAATCGGAAAATTATTCTTCGCCGCATACCCGTCCTTTCGTCGGTTTGAAGGGTCACCGTCCATCAATGCTGTAGGCGAATACGGAGTACTCGCTCTTCGGTTCTGCCGGCAAGCCCCCTTCACCGTTGTTAGTGTAAAGAGTCCCGTTGGCAATGACGATTCCGCCTCGGGAAGTACTGGGCAAAGTCGATTGCCATAGCTGCTTTCCCGTTTCGGCATCGTAAGCCTCCAGATTTCCGTTAGCCAGCGTTTGATAGAAAACACCGTTGGCCACGCACACCGGAGCTCTGAACATACTGTTGTTGTGTCGCCACCAGACGATCTCTCCCGTATAAGCGTGCAGAGCCGCCGTGACAGATTCCGAGAGTCCTGTAGAGCGGCTGGAGATTGCATCTCCTGCCGTGATGGCATTCGAGATAAGGTAGACCTTGTTGTAGGCAACTGCGGTGGCATTGAGCCAGGGTCCCCCTTGAGTCGCCCAGGGGGTCAGCATGGCTCGCCACAACAACTCTCCTGAGTAGCGATCCCAGGTGAAGAATGCAGTCTTGTTCCCCGCCCCCACACAATGGCGATGGGCTCCTCGCTTCCCCGGACTGACGGCTTCAAAAATCATGGGATGGCAGGAGAAATCGAGATCCCAGGGATCCATCTCCCGGACCTGGTCATACCAAAGTAATTCTCCAGTCTCCAGATCATTGGCGATAATGCTATCGGTGAAAAGCAACGGGCCGGGAGGCGTGAAAGAACGAGGGTTACCGGTTACGTTGTAAACAATATTTTGTTCCTCATCCACGGCTGCGGCGGTCCAGACAGATCCTCCTCCATTCTCGCGATCGGGAACAATATAGAACCTCCAGCGGACCGCCCCGGTCTCCGTATCCAGGCAGGCAATTTGAGCATGATCTCCCGACGTGCCCACGAACACTCGATTTCCGAAAACGGCAGGAGAAGAAGAAATATTGGTATTGGGATCCGGATCCACTCGTGTTTTCCAGATTGATCTACCCGTGGCCGTGTCCACACAGTGAACATCCCCTTCTCCGGTGCCGAAATAGATTTTTCCCTGATGGTACTCTGCAGAGGACCGGAGATCACGAAGATTCCACCGAGGCTCCGCTTTGATGCCCGCATCGAACGTCCATCGGGGTTCACCGGTGTCCGTGTCCAGGGCATGGTAGCGGCCATCCCAGGCCCCAACAAATAGAGTATTTCCAATCACGGTCGGACTCGTTTGCATGGGCGCTCCCACTTCATAGCGCCACTTCGGCTTGAGACGATCCACGTTTCCAGGATTGATCGTCTTTTCACGGGAGTTAAAGCGGGAGTTGTGCAAATCATAACCAAAGCGGGGCCAATCGGCAGGGCCGGGCACCGGCAGATCAGCTCCCAGGACGCGGCCAGAAGGCCACACCGAAGCCCAGGCCAGAGTAGCCCCGAGGCCTTCAATAATTTCTCTTCGGCTCCAGTGAGAAGCATTCATTTTTTTCATGGGTCACTCCTTCCGCAAAACTCTTCCCGGGCATATCAACAGTCATGCAGCCTGAGCACTTTTGTCTCTATCGCCATGGGAATTTCCGTTCCAGCATTTCAAGGGGACAGGGGATGACCTTGTTCCGGGCGACATCATCTGATTTGAGGTACTTCAAAAGGCGTGCAGCATCCGGATACATGACCGTCCGCCCCTCACGATTTCCGTATCCGGGAGGTTTCTCTCCCGGCCCTCCGGGCCTCCCCACTACAATTCGACCCACCATCCCCAGATATTCGTGAGGGCGTGAATAGTAGTCATAGGTCCCCTCCAACTCGAATGTCCATCGGAAGGTTCCGTCACCTGAAGCCATGCTTGTGGAATCGAAAGGCTTAGCGCTCTCAGGGATGCGGAGTTCGTGGTTGTCAAGCAAAGGATGAAACGCCGTAACCGTACGCCTTCGCAGACCCACCCACTCGACGGTCTGCCCGATCTCTACATAAAGACCGGCAGGATTGAAATAGTAAATTCCTTTTTGGTAGCTAAAAAGCGCCAGGATTCTGGGCATATCGGGACTGGAGGCTTTCGGAGCTTCAGGTGGAAGACCTCCCTGGAAAGAACTGCCCATGCTGACCATGCCGCTTCCGGCTAGAAGGACAAACTGTCGGCGGTCGATCTTTGTAGACATAGATAAGGCTCCTTTACATCAAACATTTTCGTCAGAAGGAGGCTCTCAATCCTGATCATAGCCTCTATTTCCAAATAGTGCAGAAGGCGGGTTGGCTTTAAAGTCAACAACGGGAGGGAGGATCAACTTGGCCGCGAAACGCGCGGGAAGGCTCTTATGTAGATTGGCGCAGGGCGGCCTGGACGGTTTCAGGGGTCATGGGCAGACGACGTATCCGAGCACCTGTGGCAGCGAAAACGGCATTGGCCACGGCAGGAGCAATTGGAGGCAAGCCCGGCTCACCGATTCCACCAATCTCTCCGTCGCTGTCCACAATGTGCACTTCGATCTCATCGGGAGCCTCACTCATGCGCAGCAGATGGTAGTCGAAGAAATTTGCCGATTGGACTCCGCCGTCGCCAAACTCAACTCTCTCCTTTAACGCCGCGCTCAACCCCATGGTCAGCGCACCCTCCATCTGGGCACGGATGATGTCGGTGTTGACGGTGGGACCACAATCCACGGCGCAAACGACCCGGTGGACTTTGATTTTTCCGCTTGTCTCGTCAACGGACACTTCCGCCACCTGGGCCACGTAACTGCCAAAAGAGTAATACGAGGCAATCCCTCGAGCTCGCCCTGCCGCCAGAGGTTCCCCCCAGCCCGACTTCTCAGCCACCACCTCCACGACCCGGTGTGCTCTTGGATTGTGCTCGAGATGCTGGAGTCTAAACTCCACAGGATCCTTTCGGGCAGTATGAGCCATTTCATCCATGAAGCTTTCCACAGTAAAACCATTGTGAGAGTTGCCTACAGAACGCCAGAAGATAACGGGGATGGGGGTGTCCACCTCGACGTAGTCCACCGAAATATTGGGGATCTCGTATTGCAGGTTCTCAAGGCCTTCCACGGCGGGTGTATCCACACTGCGGAAGAAGCCAATCACACGGAATAAAAGAGAGTCCCCACCGATCTTTCTCATGAGTTCGGCGATAATCGAGGGAGCCGCGATCTTATGAGACCAGGCAATCAGGCGGCCCTGTTCATCGAGGCCTCCCACAATTCTGGATGAGTTTCCGGGACGATATGAATCGCACTGTATATCCTCTTCTCTTTTCCAGATGACCTTGACCGGCCTCTCTGTGGCCTTCGACAGTTCCACCGCCTCCTCAACCCATTCCGTCCACCCGCGACGCCCGAACCCACCTCCGAGGTAGGTGGTATGGATATAGATCTGCTCCGGATCCAGTCCCGTGATCTGGGCCGTCTTCTGAAGAGTGTTGGTCTG
>CBDUTA010000135.1:0-9022 GCA_965369785.1 uncultured bacterium | reverse complement strand
TTGATGCCGAAGCGGTTCAGATAGCTGAGCGCCGCACCGTAGATGTGCGAGTGAGTTTCAATGATGCCCGGGATCACGGTTCGACCGTTCAAGTCGTAGACAGTAGTGAAATCAGTGGCCAGGGCCCTGATCTCCGCGTTGGTGCCCAGCTTCATGATGGTGTCGCGCTTGATGGCAAGGGCCTGGTAAACGCTTCCGGGCTCAGAGGAGATGGACGTGTCGTCCATGCTCACGATCTTGCCGTTGACGAAGATGGTGTCGGCATAGCCTTGTCTCTTGACCTGTTCCGGCAGGTCCTGGGGCTGGACAGTGCCCACGGAGGCAAGCAGGATCGCTGCTGCCAGGCTAGCCGTCACGAAGTTACGTCCTTTTAAATAGTCCAACATTTATTTTCTCCTTACTCTGAAACGATGAATACTCTCTGAGTTCCGATCCGTTACCAGGAACCGAAAACCGTACGGGATGATCCCATAGGGCTTGTGGTTTACCGGCCGTACGGTGCAAAAAAAGTCCCCTCGAGTCTGAAATGAACCTATTCGGAGTTCCCAACCTGGCTCTCCGCTACCGAAACGGTATCCCCCTTCTGGTCTGAAAGCAAGGGACTTTTTTTGAAAATAAGGGACAGTAGTTTTTTCTTCCCAACCTGACACCCCCTGGATGACCCAACCACCCCAGCGCGAGGACTTTCTCCAGTGGTTTCCGAAAACGGATTCTTGCTGGCCCCTTGTTCAGACTTTTACAAGAGTTTACAATTCTTGACCCACCTTGACCTGAATGACCTGTAGGATGAGAGGTGACCCAAAAAAGGTCTTCATTCTGAAAAATAAAGGAGTACCAAGAGCTGTTCACAGCAGTCCCAACTCGTTCAGGGAGGAGAGACAAGACCATGGGAATTGCCCTTGACCTGCACTTCAAAGAGCCTCAAAAATGAAAACCCGGACCTTGTGGATACCGCCAATGATTCTAGGGTCGGCCCTTCTGCTTGGGGCCTTTCCTTTGGCCTGGACTCAGGACACGCCCTCTTTCAAAGTAGAGGTCGATCTGGTGAACATCCTGGCCACAGTGCGGGATGAACAAGGCCGCTTGGTCAACAGTCTCAGCAAAGAAGATTTTATTCTCCAGGAAGAGGGTCGATCTCAGGCCATCGAGTATTTCTCGAGTGAGACCGATTTGCCCCTGACCTTGGGATTGCTGGTGGACACCAGCATGAGTCAAAGCCGAATCCTCGAACAGGAACGGCAGGCCAGCTATCAGTTTCTTGAAGACATCCTGCGCCCTGAAAGCGATCTGGCTTTTGTGATGTCCTTCGACGTCGAGGCTCAACTACTGGAGAATCTGACCCCTTCGCAAAAGCAACTTCTCGCCGCCTTGGAGAGCCTGCAGGTTCCTACCCGGACAGGACGCTCGGGAGCAGGAACGGTGCTCTATGATTCCATCTTCCTGGCGGCAGATGAGATTCTGAAGTTCGAATCGGGACGCAAAGCCATGATTGTGATCTCCGACGGAGTCGACTTCGGCAGCATCGTGGACCTGGACCAGGCCATCGAGACGGCCCAACGCAACGATTCCATCATATACACCGTGCGCTACTACGATCCCGAGATGAACAGGGGACTTCGAGGTCGTGGTGGAAGTCGTGGTGGAGGTGGAGGAAGGGGCGGCAGGCGAGGACCGGGCGGTGGAAGAGGTGGGAATTCCGGAAGACCTCAGCTCCCGGACGGGGAAAAGACCCTGCAGCGCCTGGCCCGCGAGACCGGCGGCAGCATGTTCGAGGTGACTGAAGAGCAGTCGCTGGAAGAGATTTTCCAGAAGATTGAGGAAGAGCTTCGGCACCAGTACAGCATCGGATACACCCCAAGCCGAGAGGGCTCCGAGAAGGCCTTTCGAACCATCCAGCTGACCGCAGGAAAAGGTCTGACTGTCCGTTGCCGTGAGGGTTACTACATCACCCGTTGATCCCTTGCTCCACATCGTCTCCATCCTGATCTGTGAAGGCCTGGGCCCCTGTTGAAACAAGTTCTGACAGGCCACGTAAGTAAAGGACATTGGGAAGGGTATTTCCTGAACATAAATAAGGTATTTTAGGGAGGTGAGAGGTGAGGGTAATGATAAGAAAAATGCTTCTGTTTTTCATTGCAGCAGCCATCGTCAACCTGGCTTTTGCAGTTCCTGTACAGGAGCCGGAAGGGACCGATTATTCCGGTACCTGGGTCTTGAACGCGGAGCAAAGCGATTCCATGCCGGGCATGGGAGGAGGCAGGCGCGGCGGCAGGGGTGGAGGTCGTAGAGGCGGAGGGGGTACAGGCGGAGGTGAAACCAGCCAGACCCGAGAGCTGAGGCTGGTGATCTCACAGGAAGACGACACCCTCAATATTCTTCGAGGAGGACCCCAGGGCCGGGGGATGGAAATGGATCTCATACCCGGGGGAGAAGCTCAGGAAATTTCAACACCCGGAGGTCCCGCTACTGTTTCTGCCTGGTGGGAAGAGAGTCAATTAATCGTTCGGCAAATCCAGGAACGCCAAACTCCCCGCGGCACTATGACCATCGAACAGGAGCAAAGGTGGGAACTTTCTGAAGATGGGAATACACTGACTCAGAGGGTTCAAATGAAAACACCCCGGGGCGATCGGAATCTGACCTTGGTCTTTGACCGGCAATAGCCCGGGTTAGGCCCGCCTCACTCGAAAAAAAGGGTATTGCATGTCCTATTCTCCGCTGTTGCTGCTGTTCCTTGGTTTCTCGCTTCCCGCCGCCGAGGAGGGAGACCTGCTGGAGCGGGCCCGTAAAGCCCTTGAGCTTCGAAGAGAGCTCCTGGCCAACTACTCGGTGGAAATGCAAAGCCGCTCCTTGATGGAAACCCCGAATGGAAAACAGGAGTTCGAGTCTCTGGAACGTCACTATCTCGGCGACAGCGGAGAATTCAAACGAGATGTGATCAGCTCCAAACGAAACGGCGTCTCTATGGATTCCGGGGAGCGCTCAGGCCCCGGACGGGGACGAGTGGGTAACTTTTTCCCTCAGCTTCCCCGTACCGATCTGCTGACCTTGCAGAATTTCCTGGACAAGGCTGAGGTGATTGGACCGATCAGCCTCGATTCGGTCCAGGCCATTGAAATTCGCATCCAACCCAGGATCCGAGGTTTTCAGATCAAAGAAGGTCGACTCTGGGTGGATGAGGACTCCGGCATGCCCCTTCGAGTGGAGCTTCAGTTCACCATGGGCGCTTTCGTCTCGGACGCTCAGTTGCAGCTGGATCTAGCCTGGAGTGCTGATCAGGAGATTACCGTTCCCCGAGTTCAGAGGATCGAGATGACCCGAGGTGGCCTAAGGGCCAGGGGGGGACTCTCGGGTGGTAACTTCCCAAGAGGCGGTGGTTTTGGGGGTGGGTTCGGCGGCAACAGAGGGGGATTCGGCGGGCAAGTAGAGGTCTCAGCCAGTTGGCAAAATTATCAGTGGAATCTGTCTTTTGAGGAGGAGTTTTTTACTGAGAGTCCCCGTCGGTCTGTACCCCAGCGGAGCCGACGCAGAGAATCTCCTGTAGAGGAGGATCCCTTTGAAGAGATCCGCATCAACCCGGCCAATGGCTCGAGCCAGGAAGCCGTTTTTGAGGGAGAAGAGTTGAATGAGGTTCTTATCCAGGGGGCTTCGGTGCGCGCCGGTGGCAGATCCGGCCTGAGTGAAGGTGACATCATGGGTCGTCTCCTGGGTGGAGGCAGAGGCGGCAGAGGGGGTGTTCGCGGTGCCCGTATTTTCGGCTCCCGAGCCAACCGTATCCAGGGGAGTATCACAACCGGACTGACCTCTTCGGCGCTCGATGCCAAGCCCTATTCTCTCGATGGGCAGGAAACTCCCGATCCGGATTACCTCTCCTGGAGTGCCGGTGTCTCCGTAGGAGGACCACTCCCCGGTTTGAACTCCTCTCAAAATGGCCCTTTTTTCAGGAGGCGGAGTTCTTCGTTTTTTGTGGATTTCAACACCAATCAGGGAGATCAGCTCCGGAACCAGTATGCTTCGGTACCCACACTCATGGAACGCCAGGGCGATTTCTCGCAGACGGTAAATACCCAGGGACGCTTACAAGGAACTCCGGTTCAAATTTTTGATCCCCTCGGGACCGCTTATCCCAACGCGGTGATCCCTTTGAATCAGTTCAACCCGTCCGCTCTGGGACTCCTGGAATTTATTCCCCTGCCCAACCGCAGCGATCCCTTTCGAAACTTTCTCAATCAACAAACGCTCGAAAACAGTCGCACCCGACTCAACGTTCGCCTCCAGTTTTCCCTCACCGAATCTTTGCGCCTGTCCGGTTCCTACAACCTAAATGGCAGCGACTCGGACAGCTTCAATGTTTTTCCCGACCTGGCGGGCCGACGCGATGGCCGAGGTCAGAACCTCTCCTTGAGCCTCAATCAGACCTTAAGACCCGGCTTCATTCACAATGTGCGCCTGCGCTGGAATCGGAACCGCAACACAAGCCTCAATCCCTTTACTTTCAAACGCGACGTCAGTGCTGAACTGGGAATTGAAAACACCTCGCCCGATCCCATCGATTACGGTCTCACCACCCTTGATTTTACCAATTACACTTCTTTACGGGATCCCGGCGCATCGCAAAACGTGAGGGAGGGAACTACCCTTAGCGACAATTTACAGTGGGTCAAAGGAGGGCACTTCTTTCGTATCGGCGCTGAGATGACCTGGAACCGATTGAATCGCCTGGGCAATCCCCAGGGTGCCGGTTCACAAACCTTTGCCGGAGTAGCCACCAGCTCATACGTCGCTGGTGATCCGGTCACAGGAACGGGCTACGATTTTGCCGACTTCCTGTTGGGGTATGCACAGAGCAGCCGGATTCAGTATGGCAACAGTGATCACTATCTGCGCAGCCTGGGGACGGCATTTTTTCTGAATGACAACTGGAGGCTGCACTCCAGAGTGACCCTGCAGTGGGGCCTGCGCTATCAATTCACCTCACCCTGGGTCGAGCGCTACGATCGCCTGTCCAATCTGGACGTGGGACCGGGATTCACCGAAGCGGAAACGGTGATTCCCGGTAGTGCCGGGACCTTCTTCGGGGAGTTCCCCCGGGCCCTGGTCGAGAGTGATCGCAACAACCTGGCCCCTCGTGTTGCTGTGGCCTATCGATTAACCTCGGGCGGATGGGCCTCCGTATTGAGAGCCAACTACGGCGTCTTTCATCCTGATGAAGCTTACCGTTCCTTTGCCAACGAACTGATCGCCCAGCCCCCCTTTGGATTTGCTGTCCAGGAAACCGTTGAAGGCCAAGCCTTTCTTGAAATTCAGTCGGCCTTTTCAGATGCATTGGTTCAGGAAGTGCCCAACACTTACGCCGTGGATCCACGGTTTCGTTTGCCCACGGTTCAGAACTGGAACCTGTCCTGGCAGCAGACCCTTCCCCGCGGTTTTTTCCTGAGTGTCGGGTATGCCGGATCGCGCGGAACCGGCCTGGAGTTGCTGAGGGCTCCCAATCGAGTGTCTAACGGAGAGCAGCAAATCGCCAATGCGGCTCAGTTCCTGTACCTCACTCCCGGCGCATCTTCAGCTTTTCACGGGCTTCAATTACTGGCCATGCGGCGGATGCGCTCCGGTTTCTCACTGAGTGCCCAGTACGAATACGGCAAGTCTCTGGACAACGCTTCCTCGATTGCCGGAGGTGGAAGAATCGTGGCCCAAAACGACGATGCCCTGGATTCTGAATATGGCCGATCTCGTTTTGATGAACGGCATAAACTTCGATTAAACGGGTTCCTTGAGCTTCCCTTCGGTGAACGTCATCGATGGTTTCGAGATTCGACCTGGCTCAGCGCTATCTTGAGTAACTGGTTTGTCACCGGCAACCTCAGAGCCACCAGCGGACGTTTCTTTACGGCTCGGGTCCTGGGAAACCAGATTAACAACAGTGGCACGGGATCCCAGGCCAGCGAGCGGGCCAGTGTCACGGGCCAGGCCGTGACCTTACCCGGATCGCAGCAGAGTTCCCAGGAGTGGTTCAATACCGCCGCCTTTCAACTTCCGGTTTCCGGAACCTTCGGGGACGCCGGACGCAATACCATCGACGGTCCCGGATCCTGGACTCTGGACTTGAACCTGGCCCGCTCGATTCCTCTTAAAGGTGAAGGACAACGTCTTTTGGTGACCTTCGAGGCCTCCAATATTTTCAACCATGTCAATTTCACCGGATTAAGCACGGTAGTCAATTCGATTGGCTTCGGGCAGGTCACCTCAGTCGGTACCATGCGTCAAGTTCGGCTCAATTTTCGGGTGATGTTTTGAACTCCGGGTGGTGTCTTTGAACCGGGTCGGCGGTTTGCTCGGAGCCGGCCTTCTTTTCTTCTCCCTATGCACCGGGGTCGGAGGGCAGGAGCCGCCCCTGCGATTTCGGGTGGCCTCGAACCTGATTCTAGTCGATGTCCGAGTCCAGGACTCCGAGGGTCGCCCCATCACCGGATTGAGCACCCAGGACTTCAGCATTCGGGAAGAAGGGGTTCTTCAGGAAATTGGCTACTTCCAGGAAATCGCCCTGCCCTTGACCTCTTCTTCTGTAGAGAGGTTGCAGGTCCCTCGGGTGCCCCCTCAAGTTTCGACCGATTCCTCGCCGCCCGTGGCCCTTGAAAAACGCCTCCTCATACTGCTTTTTAACCTCTCCTCGGCCGGTCTTCAAGATGTTCAAATGATGCGGACCGCCGCTCAGAAATTTCTAGAAGAACAGTTCACTCCGGATGATGCGGTGGCCGTACTGGTATTTGACAATGGATTGGAACTACTCACTGATTTCACCTCGGATCGCACAACGCTAACCCGGGTCCTGGGCAATTTAAGTCAGGAGAATCCCGAACTGGATCTTTCCCTTCCCGGTGAGGATACCGACTCAGAAGAGGATTCAGCTTCTGAGTTTATAGCCGATGAAACCGAGTTCGCACTCTTTGAGACCAATCAACAACTCAGCGCGATTCAGTCTGTGGCCCAGGCCTTTCGCGATGTTTTAGGCCGAAAAGCTCTGCTTTATTTCTCTTCCGGATTCACCAGCCGGGGGGTTGAAAACAACGAGCAGATGCGCTGGACGACCGATCTGTCGAATCGCGCCAATATCAGCATCTACTCGGTGGACACCCGAGGACTGGTGGCTCTGTCTCCCGGAGGAGGCGCCCAAAGAGCGGGAGGCCGGGGCACCGGAATCTTTAATGGAAGATCGGCCTTAAACGAGTTGATCAGTCTCAACCAGTCCCAGGAAGGATTAATGACTCTTGCAGCCGATACCGGAGGAGTTGCCCTGGTGGATGACAACGACCTTTCGAAGATGTTTCGACAGGCCCAGGAAGACGCCAGTCACTATTATCTGATCGGTTACTACACGGCCACTCCGCCAAGCGACGGACGCTTTCGTAGAGTCGAGGTCCGCTCCACGCTCACTCAGGCCCGCCTAAAATTCCGCAGTGGCTACTACGCGGACAGGCCCTATAGAAGTCTCAGCTCTTCGGAAAGAGAGTTTCGATTCCTTCAGACCATCGTCGATGATGTGCCCGTGGCAGATTTTCCACTGGAGATCTCGGCGGAATACTTTCCGGATGCATCGGGTCAATACCAGGTTCCTATTTTACTGGGGTTTAACCACTCCCAGCTCAGCCAACTTTCCGGGACCAGGGAGCTGAACCTGGAGGTCATCCTGCTGGCCCGGGACACCTTTGGAATCACCCGGTCCGGCCTACGCGACAAGGTGGAGATCCGTCGAGTCCAGGAAGACAACGAGATCCGATTCGTCTACGAGAATCTTCTGGTCTTGGATCCCGGAGAGTACCAGCTAAGCGCCTATTTAAGAGACAACCGAACCGGCATGATGTCGCAGGCCGTCTATCCCATCGATCTGCCTCCACCCGGTCCGGTTCGCTTGAGTTCCCTGGTTCTGGCCGGTGAATGGAAGCAGCTGGATTCTCAATCACGCTATCGGATCACGATTGGAAAACACGTCACCATTGTGAAAAATCCCCTGGAGGTTCAGGAGCGAACCTTGATCCCCCGTCTCAATCGGAAGTTCACCCGGCTTGAAACCCTCTACTTGCATGGCAAAGTCGGAATCCAAGGGGAATCTCAAGAGGGTGAGTATCGAATTATTCTGCTCAACGATGCCCGCGAGAGGTTCTTTGAAGGCCCTTGGAAGTCTCTGCTGCCTGGTGACGATGACGGGTTGGACATCAATGCCCGGCTGCCCTTGAATCAGCTGAAAGAGGGGCAATATCAATTGCTTGTGGAAGTCCGTCTCCGGGGCCGACCGGTCCATCTTCTGGCTCGCGAGTTTGAGGTGATCCCCTCTGGGATTCCTTTTCAATAAGGAGGGGTGATGGGTCAGGGGTGAAACGCACCTCATTCCCTGATGATGCCTAGGTTCTTGTCACGAAGCGAAATTCGGGGACTGTCCCCGAATTTCGAGCGTGTCAGGAAAAATTCTCTGCCATGGCTCATCAGATTCATCCTCCGCAGCAGGTCGTGGAAGCGAGGATCATCGCGGAGGGGAGCGAGCCAGGGTGAGACATTAAACCAGGGAGAAAAGGGATCGCGTTCATTGATGGCCTTAGTCATCCCCTCCAAAGCTTTTGAATACCCAAGTATCAGCCAGGAAACACCAAAGGCTGTGGCTGTCCTTCGCTAAATTCCATCTATCTAAAAACCATTGACTTCAGCGCCAGGCTGGGCACCCAGATGAAGAAGTCTCTGCTTTTGATGAGCCTTCCCTTGTAGACGTCCATTCCTTTTCTGCTTAAGTCCTGGGGAAATCATCTCAGGGTGCACCAGGTGGGCACCTCCAGAGCCTCCAATCCTAGCGACATCGGCAATCGTCGCGACGCCAAGTGGCTTGCTCAACTCCTCAAGAACCCCTAGAAAGCAGAGCTAAAATGAACAATGCCAACCTTGAAGGTCTCCGATGAAGACGCTCAGAGCCTGAGGGGCAGGAGGCTGACGAAAAGGATACTTACTTATATGTCAGTCAGGAAGACTCTGCAGG
>CBDUTA010000134.1:0-9035 GCA_965369785.1 uncultured bacterium | reverse complement strand
CCCACCGTCATCATGGGCGTGAAACACCCGTCCATGACATCAACGTGGGCCAACTTCACATCGGTCTTTTCCAGCAGGGAGACTTCCGAACCCAACCGCATCAGGTCGGCGGCAAGCACACCTACACTGAGGGTGGGAGAGAGCCGGCGAAGAAGCTCAAAGTTTGTGGCTGACATTAAGGCGCAACTTCCACCTGTTTCTTGTCGCTCTTTAAGCTCTGGTACAACTCATAGGCCTGCTGAGGTTGCATCCCTTGGTGGACGACGGCGCCTACCGCCTGGATCATGGCTTCGGGCGTATCCGACTGGAAAATATTTCTTCCCATATCCACCCCTGCTGCTCCCTGATCCACTGCATTGTAGGCCATGGTCAGAGCATCCAGCTCAGGCAACTTCTTGCCGCCGGCCATGACGATGGGGACGGGACAGCAGGAGGTCACGGTTTCAAAGCCGTCCGGGACATAGTAGGTCTTGACGAAATGGGCACCCAATTCCGCACACATTCTACAGGCCAGGCGCAGATACTTGGCGTCTCTATTCATATCTTTTCCCACAGCCGTCACGGCCAGGACAGGAAGACCATGCCGGTTCCCCAGATCCACCAAGGTGGTCATGTTATGGACGGACTGAGTCTCATATTCTCCACCGATAAAGACCTGGACCGCTATGGCGGCCACGTTCAGTCGAAGGGCGTCCTCCATAGCCACGGCAATGTGTTCGTTGGAAAGCTCTTTCAAGATACTGGGACCACCGCTGGCTCGAAGCACCACACCTCCACCGAAACTGGAAGGGACGGTGGTTCGAAGCATGCCCCGAGTGAGCATGAGAGCATTGCAGGAGCCCAGAATGGGAAGGATCTTGACATCCACCCGCTCCAAACCGGTCGTGGGCCCCATGAAATAACCATGGTCAATAGCCAACATCACGGTGCGTCCTGATTCGGGATTAAAGATACGTGAAAGGCGATTTTGCATTCCCCAGTCCAGCGAGTTGGAGCCCCGTAAAAAGAAAGGCTTATTCTCCATGGGGATATCCGAGTAAAAATCTTTCGCTTCTTTCAGTTTTTCCAAGTCAGCCATGATCGTCTCCTTATCTAAGAAACACCTTATCTAAGAAACACCTTATCTGTGCTTGCTTGCCCAGAACGGTAGCAACTACCGAGGAGGATTTCAAGAAGCAAAAAGCCCAGTTAATGCATAGGTTCCTGTCACGAAGCAACGAAAGGGCGAGCCGATGGCTCATCCGAACAGTTAGGATGGCAAATCCTCCGGAATGTGGGAGGCACCTCAGGTGCCAAACGGCTCCATCCCTAAGGTGACTCCCATGGCAGGGCACAAGAGTCTTCCCCATTTCTTTTCGGATTCGGCACCTGAGGTGCCGAATTACACTAGTCTCTGAAATAACTCCTACACTGAGACAAAAGAAGCCCGTGGGCTAAAGCCCACGGCTCTGACTGCTCTCTTTGGCTCCAGCAGAGACTGCGGGCCGGTGCTGGGACCGCACAACAGCACGAACTCACGGGCGCGCCAAGCGCGCCTGCACGAACGCACGAACAAGGTGCCTCCCACATTCCGGAGGGTCTCTGCCATATTCCTGAAGCTCCTCCCGATCGTGGTCGGGGGCACCCACTTGCGGGTTGTGCAGTCCGGACGGATGCCGTCGTCGCTGCAGTAGAGAATTCATGCATAGTCCGGGCTAAACCAGGTGGATTGCCACGACACTCCCTAATGATACAATAGCGCTTCGGGGAGTTCGCAGATCCCAGTCAGTGTTCGGGGTCAAAGCAATCTGCGAAAAATCCGAAACAATCTGCGTGATCGGCGGGATGAAAGCCAAAGTTATCGTTCGCTTAAAAGATGGAGTTCTGGACCCCCAGGGCCAGACCATTCAGCGGTCCCTCAAAAAGATGGGCCATGAGGTCACGGAACTGCGTCAGGGAAAGTACTTTGAAATCGAGCTCAACGGCATGAAGGACGAGAGTGCCGTTCGCCAACGGGTGGAAGAAATCGCAGCAGACGTCCTCTGCAATCCGATCATCGAAACCTTCGAGATCGAGGATATTTCGTGAAGTTCGGAGTCGTGATCTTCCCCGGCTCAAACTGCGATGAAGATACCTACCACGTACTCAAGTCGGTGTTGGGACAGGAAACGGTCTTTTTCTGGCACCAGGATACTGATTTGCAGGACGTGGACACGGTCATCCTTCCGGGTGGCTTCGCTTACGGAGATTACCTGCGCTGTGGGGCCATCGCCAAGTTCTCTCCCATCCTGGAGAGCGTGCGCCGGCACGCCCAGGAGGGAAAACTGGTCGTGGGAATTTGCAACGGCTTTCAAATCCTGCAGGAGGCGGGACTCCTGCCCGGAGTGATGCTGCGAAATGCCGGTTTAAAATTCGTGTGCCGGCACGTCTGGCTGCGCACGGAAAACAATCAAACCCCTTTCACCAACGCTTGCCAGAATGGACAGGTCCTGAAAATCCCGATTGCTCACAACGAAGGGAATTTCTTTATCTCCGATCAGGAACTGGCCGAGCTTCAGGAGAACCAGCAAATTATTTTTCGCTACTCGGATGCCCAGGGAGACGTCATGCCCGAAGCCAACCCCAACGGCTCCATGGACAGCATCGCCGCTGTGATGAACCGTCAAGGCAACGTGATGGGCATGATGCCCCATCCCGAACGGGCTTCGGAAACTTTGCTGAGTTCCGAAGACGGCCGTTTCATCTTTCAGTCCATGATCAACAGGGCCCATTAAAGTGGAAATTACTCTCGATCTCATCGAAAGCCACGGCCTGACCAGCGAAGAATACGAGCAAATCCGAAAGCGCCTGGGACGTGAGCCCAATCTCACCGAGCTGGGCATCTTCTCGGTGATGTGGTCGGAGCACTGCAGTTACAAAAGCTCCCGATTGCACCTGAAAAAGCTTCCTACCCAGGGCCCGCAAGTGCTGCAGGGACCAGGTGAAAACGCCGGGGTCATCGATATCGGAGACGGATTAGCGGCCGTCTTCAAGATGGAATCACACAATCACCCTTCCTTTATCGAGCCTTATGAGGGAGCGGCGACAGGAGTGGGGGGAATCATTCGCGACATTTTCACCATGGGAGCGAGACCCATTGCCCTCCTGAATTCCCTGCGCTTCGGACCTTTGGAGGACACCACCAACCAGTTGATCATGGAAGGAGTGGTAGCCGGAATCGCCGGCTACGGCAACTGCATAGGCATTCCCACCGTAGGAGGAGAGATTCAGTTCCAGGAGGCTTACAGTCACAATCCCCTGGTCAATGTCTTTTGTCTGGGCATCGCTCCTGCCCATGAAATCTTTTTAGCCCGGGCTTCCGGAGTGGGCAACGCCCTCATTTATGTGGGAGCCAAGACGGGACGCGACGGCATTCACGGCGTCACCATGGCTTCGGAGGAATTCAGCGATGACTCTGAGTCCAAGCGGCCCAACGTCCAGGTGGGCGATCCCTTCCTGGAGAAACTTCTTTTGGAAGCCTGTCTGGAAGCCATGAAAACCGGAGCCGTGGTGGGAATCCAAGATATGGGGGGAGCCGGTCTGACCTGTTCCACCTGCGAGATGGGGAGCCGTGGAGAGGTGGGCGTTGAGATCGAGTTGGCTCGTGTTCCCCAGCGCGAAGAGGAGATGACTCCCTACGAGATCATGCTGTCGGAATCCCAGGAGAGGATGTTATTGGTTGCCGAAAAGGGTCGTCAGGAAGAGGTCCTGGAAATCTTTAAAAAATGGGAACTGGATGCCGTGGTAATCGGAGAAGTGAGTGAGGGCCACGACCTGACCGTTTACGATCAGGGAAGCAAGATTGCCCAGATGCCCAACAAGGCTCTCAGTGAGGAGGCTCCTTTCTACGACCGACCCGCTCAAAGACCCGCCTATCTGGATGAGCTCCCTCGCTGGCAGGATCTGAATTTTCCGGAGCCTTCCGATTACAACACGGTGCTTCGGGAAATCGTGAGCTCCCCTCACCTGTGCAGCCGCCGCTGGGTCTTTCAGCAGTATGACCACATGGTTCAAACCAATACCGCCATCCTGCCGGGAAGCGATGCGGCCGTGCTTCGTTTGAAGGGAACGTCAAGTGGACTGGCCGTGAGCCTGGATGGAAACAGCCGTTACACTTATCTGGATCCCCGAATGGGTGCCATGCTGGCGGTGGCCGAAAGCTGCCGCAATGTCGTCTGCTGCGGGGCCCGTCCCTTGGGTGCCACCAACTGTTTGAACTTCGGCAGCCCGGAAAATCCGGAGGTGATGTGGCAATTCATCGAGAGCGTGGAAGGTATAGGCCAGGCCTGTGAAGTTTTTGCTACCCCTATTACCGGCGGCAATGTCAGTTTTTACAATGAAACCAACGGGGCCGCCATCCTCCCCACCCCCATACTGGGAATCGTGGGGAAGCTGGAGGACCTGAAGCAGATTCGGGAGTCTTCCTTTCAAAATGTGGGAGATCTCGTCTATCTGTTGGGAGAAACGCGAGCAGAACTGGGTGGCAGTGCCTATCTGGAGCACCTGGGACTACCCCTTAGCGGACCCTGCCCGACTCTCGACCTGAATCAGGAAAAAGCCCTTCAGGACAAGCTTCTGGATTTGATCGCACTGGAATGTATTTCCTCAGCTCATGACGTTTCCGAGGGTGGCCTTCTTTTGAGCCTGGCCGAATCCTGCTTTCCACGCCATCTTGGAGTTACCATAGAAACTTCTACCCCGCTGCGCCCCGATCACTATCTTTTCAGCGAGAGCCCCAGTCGTATCGTGGTTTCGGTAAAAAAAGAGCAGGAAGAAGAATTCCTGAAAAGGGTTTCCGATCTTGAAGTCAACAAGCTGGGAGAAGTGACGGCTGAGACTTTTCAGGTCTCCGTCAATGAGCAGCCTTTGATCTCCGTTCCCATTAAAAGTATATTTCAAGTATGGAATAAATTTCTGGATGGAGTGTTTGAACATTGAGCAACCAAAATCCGGAAGATAAGTTTCACGACGAATGCGGAGTGTTTGGGATCGCCTCTCACCCGGACGCGGCCCGACACACCTATCTGGGCCTCTATGCACTTCAACACCGGGGACAGGAGTCTGCCGGAATCATCAGCACCGATGGATCACGCCTCTACCACGAGAAAGGGATGGGCCATGTAGCCGATGTTTTCAATGATGACACACTCAGCAGACTGCCGGGAACCTCCGCCATCGGACACGTCCGCTATTCGACCAGCGGGGACAGCTCACTGGCCAATGCTCAGCCTATCGTTTCCGAGTCCTGGCGTGGCCCCATCGCTTTAGCCCACAATGGAAACCTCATCAACAGCGTGCGCCTTCGCCACAAACTGGAGGCCGACGGAGCCATCTTTCAAACCACCAGCGATACCGAAGTCATCCTGCATCTTCTGGCCCGCTGCCCCACCAAGGATCTCGACCAGGCCCTTCAAGAGGTTCTCCGTCAAGTGCAGGGCGCTTACTCCATGGTGGTACAAACCACAGACCAGCTTTACGCCATTCGGGATCCTTTCGGTGTTCGGCCGCTCTGTCTGGGCCGATTGAATGGAGCCTACACATTGGCTTCGGAAACCTGCGCCTTTGACCTGATCGGGGCGGAGTACATCAGAGACATTGCTCCCGGAGAAATTCTGAACATTCAGACCGACCAACTTCAATCCAGTCACCTTCCACCCGCCCCTCGACATGCCCACTGCATCTTCGAACACGTGTACTTCAGTCGTCCCGACAGTACGGTCTTTGGCGTCAGCGTTCACCAGAGCCGTTACCAGATGGGACGACAATTGGCACGAGAGTCCCCTGTGGAAGCGGACCTGGTGGTTCCCGTCCCCGACTCGGGCTTGACCGCCGCTCTGGGATACTCGGATCAATCGGGCATCCCCTTCACACTGGGCTTGATCCGCAATCACTATGTGGGTCGCACCTTCATCGAGCCCAGGCAGTCGATCCGCCATTTCGGCGTCAAGATCAAGCTCAATCCCGTCCGAGAGCTCCTGGAAAACCAAAGAGTGATCTTGATCGACGATTCCATCGTCCGGGGAACCACCAGTCGCAAGATCGTTGAGATGGTTCGCTCCACCGGTGCTCGAGAAGTCCATTTGAGGATCAGCTCCCCTCCCACCATCTCCTCCTGCTACTACGGAATCGACACCCCCACCCATGAGGAGCTGATTGGAGCCAATAAGGTTGTGGAGGAAATCCGCAACTTCACCGGAGCCGACACCCTGGCCTATCTCTCTCTTGAGGGAATGAAGGAGGCGGTTTCCGAGAAGAAGAACTTCTGCAGCGCTTGCTTTGACGCCGAATACCCCATCTCCCTGTCTCTGGAAACACCTCAAAAGAACCTCTTCGAGTTGGAAGCGCCCGAAGATCGAAGACAGGGGGTGGAAGACAGGAGACAGGAGACGGAAGAGACAGAACAACAGACCGCAGACCTGAAGACGGGCTGACAGCTAACAGCTGACAACTGACATTCGGACGGAATAAAGGAGCTAAAAGGCGCTCATGACTCAGGACTCGGGTCTCACCTACCGTGACAGTGGCGTAGATATCGATCGTGCCAGGCAAACCAAAGAACGCATCAAGGAGCTGGCCCAATCAACCTTCAGTTCCGCGGTATTGAGCGACATCGGGGCCTTCGCCGGACTCTACCGTCCCGATTTGAGCAACTTTCAAAAGCCCGTGCTGATCTCCAGTGCCGATGGAGTGGGGACCAAACTCAAGATTGCCTTTCTAGCCGGCATTCACAATACGGTGGGGATCGACCTGGTCTCCCATTGTACCAACGACATTCTGGTTCAAAGGGCCTTTCCCCTCTTTTTCCTGGACTACATCGGAACCGGAAAACTGGAACCTGAAGTGATCGAGCAGATCGTCCAGGGGTTAGCCCAAGGCTGCTCCCAATCCGGGTGTGCTCTTTTGGGTGGAGAGACGGCCGAGATGCCCGATTTTTATCAAGCCGGTGAATACGATCTGGTGGGTTTTATCGTGGGTCTGGCCGATGAATCCAAGGTCCGGGAATGGGGTCAGGTCAAGAAGGGGGACGTCCTGATCGGTCTTGCCTCCTCGGGACTTCACACCAACGGATATTCCCTGGTTCGAAGACTCTTCTTCGAGCAGGAGAAACTCAACATCGACAGCCATTTGGAGGAGCTGGGCAAGACGGTGGGTGAGGAGTTGCTGACCCCCCACCGCAACTATTTGCCCGTCATCAAGGAACTGATCCAGAGCGATGATCTCACAGCGCTGGCCCACATCACCGGTGGAGGGATTACGGGGAATCTGGACCGGGTCCTACCCGATCATCTAGACGCCGTCATCCAACGGGGAACCTGGGAGATTCTTCCCATCTTTCGCTTCATTCGAGAGCGAGGGAAGGTGGAGACCGAGGAAATGTACCGAACCTTTAACATGGGGTTGGGAATGATTCTGGTGGTTGCCAAAGAGAGGGCCCAAAGGGTGCAGGATTTCCTGGCCGCCCGCGACGAGCATTTCTACTTGATCGGTGAAATCACCGACGGTTCCGGAAAGGTCCAGTACTCGTGAAAAACGTAGCCATTTTACTGAGCGGCCGTGGCTCCAACTTTCTAGCCCTTTCCGATGCCATTGAAGCAGGGCTGCTTCCCGCCCGTATCGTTCTGGTCGTCTCCAACAGGACCGATGCACCGGGTCTAGCCCGGGCCCGGGAGCGCAACTATGAGGCCATCTGCGTTCCCTCAGCAGGGATTGAGCGGGAAGCTTATGACCGTCAGGTCGTCAAAGAGCTGAAAGCCCGCCAGGTGGACGTTGTTTGTCTGGCCGGCTTCATGCGGCTCTTGAGTGCCTGGTTCGTCCAGCAGTACCCTCGGCAGATCCTCAACATTCATCCCTCGCTACTTCCCTCCTTTCCCGGCCTGCACTCCCAAAAACAGGCTCTGGAGTGGGGGGCCAAGGTGAGCGGCTGCACGGTCCACTTTGTGGACGAGAAACTGGATCACGGTCCCATCATCGTGCAGCGCTCGGTCCCGGTCCTCGATCAGGATACGGAGGAAACCCTCTCAGCCCGCATTTTAGAGCAGGAGCATCAAATCTACCCGGAGGCTCTCAAGTTAGTGTGTGAAGAAAAAGTCCGGGTTGAACAAAGACGGGTGTTCATCCAGTAAATAGGCCTCCGGACTTCGTGCTTTCGTGCGCAGGAACGTGGGAGGCACCTGTGCCCAGCTACCTCATCCCTCCGGAATGTGGGAGGCACCTCAGGTGCCGAATCCGATAACTCCTTTTGACGCACTCCCCGTTTTGACGGGTTTGGCAACCCACGCAGCCAGTGGCATCAACTCGAGCCCTGAAAGGGCGGCACGTCTCTTCACCCTCCGGAATCTGCCCAGGCCCCTCGCAGGCACTCTTCATTCAGTCAATAGGCCCATCCTCTCCCCTTCCGTCCACTCACAAATCACCCGGATATCCTGCTCCTCCAGTTGTGCTTCATCATGCATCCAAAGATAAGGAAGAAGGGGCATTTCACCCTGAGCGACCAGTTCACACATCTCCTCCAACAGGTGAACCGCCTCTTCCCGATCGT
This sequence comes from uncultured bacterium, assembly GCA_965369785.1. Lineage (GTDB taxonomy): Bacteria > Acidobacteriota > UBA6911 > RPQK01 > JADFOI01 > JADFOI01. The sequence continues at coordinate 478 of CBDUTA010000134.1, read as the reverse complement.
ATTGGGCCCAGTCGGAATGATTCATAAGCCTGCGCCCAAAGTTGACGTTGTCGATGACAAACCAGGAAACGGGAGCCACCTTGCTGTACCAGGGCCAGACGGTCTTGTAAGAATGGCAATTCTGACAGGCTCGCTCTAAAACGGCGCTGACTTCGGGAGTCACTTTGAGGTGGGCTTGAACCGTTCGCAGCGGATCGATGGGAGGATTGGTCTTTTCAGGTCCCAGGAACTGGATGAGTATCAAGAAAGCGGGAATTCCAATGGCGAACCGATATTTCGTCTTCACGTTGCGTCCTCAAAGAGAGCTCAGCTTGATCTCTTATTTTCCCCAAATCCTCATGAAATATTTCAAGATATGGGCTCTGCTGTCAACCGGCCGCAACCTTGTACTCAAAGGCATCCTTGTCTTATACTGCACCTCCACCGACAATGTGGGCCTATAGCTCAGCTCGGTTAGAGCGCACGCCTGATAAGCGTG
>CBDUTA010000133.1:0-9042 GCA_965369785.1 uncultured bacterium | reverse complement strand
AGGCATAGCCCTCCTGCCCGACTGCAACGGTGGCAAAGTTTGCCGCAATTGACCCTCCCGGACCTCCGGAGGAACCGCCCACCGTTCTCTCCAGATCATAGGGATTGCGTGTTGACCCAAAGAGGGAACCATGGGTATCCCCGCCTCCCCATGCACCCAGGGTTGCTTTGGCTAAAATGATTGCTCCAGCTTCTCTCAGTTTCACCACGGCCGTGGCTTCATGGTCCGGATAGTAATCCTTCAAGACAATCGAACCCAATGTTGTGGGCATGTCTGCGGCGTCTATCTGATCTTTAAGGATGATCGGGATCCCGTGAAGTGGGCCTGTCAAACCAGAGGACTGGAAAGCGGTATCCAATCGATCCGCCTCTTCAAGGGCTTTGGGATTCACGGTGATGATGGAATTGATGGTGGGTCCGTTCCTGTCGTAGGCCTCGATTCGATCCAGATAGAGTTGGACCAGTTGGCGAGAGGTGAGCTGTCCCGATCTGTAGGCGTCATGAATATCCGCTATGGTGGTTTCCAGAAGCACAAAAGGTTGGCTCTGTCCGCCGTCGCTACTCTCCGACCCGCATGAAAACAGTACCAGCGAGACGAAGGCCAGAAGCAGGAACGATTGCAAGAATCTCGAACGAAATAGTGTACTCAGATTTTTCTTCATAAGGGCCCCTCCTTGATGAGCGTTGTGGTGTATTTTTCCCCAGATAGGAAGATATGTAAAGGCGAGGTAGAATGAGCCCACCCAATTTTATGAAAAGACAGTTTGCAAAAATCGTTCTGACGGCGATTGCCCTTTTATTCTTGAGTGCTTGTGAGCGAGGAGAGACTCTGTTGAGTATCGCCGCGGGAAGTACCGGAGGAACCTGGCATCCCATCGGAGGGGTGATGGGCAGTATGATTAATCAATACGTTGCCGGGGTCCGGGTCAATGTGGAGTCAACAGATGGAGGCGTGGAAAACGTACAGCTCCTGGGCACGGGTCAGGTGGACATTGCCATGTGTATTGCCGCCACTGCGCTAAACGGTTATCAGGGTGCCGCGCCCTACCGGCAGTCGTTTGACAATCTGAGAACCCTGATTTCCAGCTTCCAACTGGGCTACCTTCAAATGGCGGTCCTGGAGACCTCTCCTTTGAAATCGGCGGAGGATATCCAGGGGAAAAGGGTGGCCGTGGGCCCGCCAGGACATGGCTCAATCCCAAGGCAAAAGGAAATTTACCAAGAGATGGGGTTCTCCTTTGAGGATTTTACCCCCATCTATTTGCCTTTTCGCGAGGCCCTTCAATCCTTGGGCGACCGTCGTTTGGATGCAGCCGTGATGTATCAATCTCCCCCCGCTCCTTCTCTGATTGAATTTGGGGTGACCCATCAATTCCGCCTGCTACCCTTGGGTCAGCACTATCGAGAGCGGTTGGAAGGGCAATATCCTTACTTTGTGTCGACCGCCATTCCCAAGGAAGCTTACGGCCTGAGCAGTGACATACCCACGGTTGCCACGGGGAATGTCATCCTGGTGCGCGAGGGACTCCCTGAAGAGGTGGTTTACCAGATCACCCGGGCCATCCTGGACCACATCGATGAATTTCGATCAGCACACCCTTCCGTACAGAATTTCCAACCTGAAATGGCCGTTTTAGCGCCCATCGTTCCCTATCATCCAGGGGCAGAGAGATACTTTAAGGAAGTAGGGCTGTTGAAATGACGGTAAAAGAGATGGAGGGAACAAAAATGAAAGAAAGGACTCATCGAAAAGTCTCGAGGGGTTGCCGGAAACGATGGGTTGGTGCAGGCTGTGTGATGGCTGTTCTTCTGCTTGCAATGGGCTGCCAGGAGCAGGCGAGCGATTCGAGTGGTGTTTCGTCAAACAGGAAACTACGTATCGGTTATCCCGCCCTCTCGGCTACTATTTTCCCCCTGGTGTATGCCCAGGAAAAGGGAATTTTCGAGCAGGAAGGCGTTGAGGTGGAGATGAATCGCATTCGGGGTATCGCACGAATTGTCGCCACCCTGATCAGTGGAGATATCGACGTGGGTTGGATGGGCTTTGACGGCATGACCAATGCCGTGTCGCAAGGGGCTGAAGAGCTCCGGTATGTGGGTGAGTTTTTAAAAGAATTACCTCAAAACCTGGTGGTGGCACCGCATATCAAAACATTCGATGATTTGAGGGGACAAACCATTGCTACCGCAGGAACCGGAAGTCACACCGACACCCTTTTCTTTGAAGGATTGAAAAGGGGAGGTCTGTTGAATCCTCGGCAAGATACTCTCTACCTGAACCTGGCCGGGGCTGAAAACCGCCTGACTCAATTGTTGAACGGAACCGTGGTGGCTTCTTCTCTTAAAGTGCCTTTCGCCCAGCTGGCCGAGGAACGAGGCTTTAAAATCCTCCAGTATCAAGGCAACCTCATGGACCCCTGGGGAGGAGAAGGCCTGGTCACTCACACTCGTGTGATCTCATCGAAGAGGGAAGCGATAAAGGGGTTAGTGACAAGTATGATTCGCGCTGTTCAGGAAATGCAGGAAAACAGGGCAGAAGCCATTGAGCTGGCAGCGGAGTATCTGGCACTGGAGCCGGCCATGGCCGAGAAAGTCTATGAGCATATGATGCCCATCTTTAAGGTAGATGGGCAATGGAACCTGGAAGGGATCCAGCGAACCTTGGACCAGAAAACGGGTCCCGACAGAAGGATGGACGTGTCCCAGTTCGTGGAGGACGCCTTCCTCGAGCAGTAGTTCTAGCCGTGCTTCTCCACCTTGGTGGGCTCGCCGATCTGGCCGGCGGCGGATTCTCCACCGGGTGGCTTCATGGTAAAGACCTGATTGACATAGGTGTAGTCTGAATAGCCCAGGCGGGCCAGAGGTTGGATCTTGAGCCAATCGATTTTGCCGTCGGTGATGAACTCCTCGTCGATGTGAATGCCGATGACCTGGCCGACGACGACGTGGTGTACGGTGTCGGGGTCGTTGGCAGGAAGTGTCAAGGTGCAGTGGTACTTGCACTCCATATTTACCGGGGATTCGCCGACAAGGGGCGGCTGGACCAGTGTGGCGGGCGCCTTGGTCAGACCGCACAGTTCCATCTCATCGACCTCGGGCGGCACGTGGGACGACGAGAGTTTGACCTTTTCGCGTAGCCCATAGGTCGCCATATTGAAGACGAACTCGCCGCTGCTCTCAGCGTTGACCACACTGTGCTTGCGTCGGGGCTCAGCACCCTCTTCGCCAGGTACGCCAGAGCCTGAGAAGAACACGAAGGGAGGATCATAGCCCAGCTGGTTGGAGCAGGAGAAGGGAGCCAGATTGACGATATTGTCATGGCTCAGGGTGGTGATCCAACCGATGGGACGGGGCACGACACAGGCTTTAAACGGGTTAAAGGGCAGGCCGTGATCGTTGTAGCGAGTTTCATAAAACATTTTTTGTGCTCCTGTATGTGGGTGGCGCAGATTCTATCCCGGCCCAAAAAGTGGGTCAAGAAGGGCTTCAGCCCACAGGCCAATTCGACGACTTAACTCGCCCTGGCTCGGGAATACCGATAAAAGGTGAGCAATACGGCTGCGGCTGCAAGCACGGTCAAAACCGTGCTCAGCGTATCATCGAGGCCCAGGGTCAGGCGGGTGTACCCGAGGCTGGCCAGCAGCGCAATTCCAACGCCCATCAAGGACTCTCCGGCGATCATGCCCGAAGCGAAAAGGACACCCCGCTGCAGGCGCTGGTCGGCGGCAGCCCCCTCTTCACCACCCCGTACGATATGGGCAAGGAGGGCTCCCATGAGGATGGGCGTGACCAGTCCAAAGGGCAGGTACATCCCCACGGCGATGGGCATGACGTGCATGCGAAAGGAGACTCGCCTGCTCTCCAGGACCCTGTCGATAACGAGGATCAAGCAGCCCACTGCCACGCCGATACCCACCATGTTCCAGGGCAGATCGCCCTGCCCGAAGAGACCTTCGACCAGGCTCTTGAAGAGACTGGCCTGGGGGGCGGACAACTCACGCCCTCCGATGCCACCCGGGGTGTTGTTGTGCAGCAACTGTAGTACAGGAGCCATCACCAGTGATGCGGCGGCAACACCCAACACCTGCATGATCTGCTGTCGAAATGGCGAGGCCCCGACCAGGGCGCCGGTCTTGAGGTCGTTGCACACATCACCGGAGGTGCACGCGGCGCAGCAGACGATGGCGGCAACACCGAGTGTGGCGACCATTCCCTCCATTCCGCTAAAGCCAAAGAGAAGAAGCAGTCCCCCGGTAAAGAGCACGGCGGTAATGGTCATCCCCGATACCGGACTATTGGAATTGCCCACCAGTCCCACGATGTAGCTGGCAACCGCAGTGAAGAAAAAGGCCATCACGATCATGATTCCGGTGGTAGCCACACTGATGAGGGTGTTGCCGGTCAACAGGTAGTACACCACTCCGATCAGGAGCACGGTCATAGCGCTCAGGACAAGAATCGATTTGGAGGAGATATCCCTGTCGGTCATCGCTCTATCACCGGTATTGTGAGTGCCGGTCCTCAGACGGCTGATCTCGCGCACCGCTTGCAGGAGTCCGAATCGCACTTTGACTATGGAGGCGACCCCGCCCACAACCATGGCCCCTACTCCTGCATAACGGATCTGGGTGCTCCACAGTGTCCATGCAGATTCCAGAGGATCACCCAGCGAGGATTGGGGACCCAACAGCGGTATCCCCAGGATCCAGGCGATGGTTCCTCCCATGAAAATCAACACCGCAACATTGAGGCGAACAATGAAACCGACCGCCAGCAGGGCTGGAGAAATATCGCCTCCAAAGTAGAAGATGCGATCCCCTAAGCCTTGAACCGCCTGCTCGAGAATTCCCTTCAGAATTCCAAAGAAACTCACCAGCGCCTTGAAGACACCACCCAGAACCGCTCCTATCACAACGCCCCTGGCTTCCGATCCCGCCGAGTCACCGGCTTTGAGCACCGAAGCGCAGGCCACCCCTTCAGGAAATTTTAATTCCGAGTTGGGATGGACCACGAACACACGACGCATCGGTATCATGAACAGGACGCCCAACAGTCCACCGGTAAAGGCAATGAGAGTGGTCAGCAGCAGGTCAAAGTGCTGCCAGGCGCCGATCAGGAGCAATGCCGGCATGGTGAAAATGATCCCGGCAGCTAACGATTCTCCGGCGGAAGCCGCGGTTTGCACCTGATTGGCCTCGAGAATGGTCCCGCCACGGAAAACTCCGCGCAGAATCAACATGGCCATGACGGCCGCGGGGATGGAGGCCGATACCGTCATTCCCGCCTTCAGGCCAAGGTAGACGTTGGCCGCTCCCATGACGATGGCCAACAGCAGGCCCACAAAGACAGCACGCAGTGTCAGTTCTTTCATCTTTGCTTTGCTTCCTTGGGATTCCTCATTCTTAAAACGGGACTCGTTTTCGAGAACAAAGCTCTTCGCTGTGACTTAAGTCACAACAAAGATGTTTACAGCTTCACACAATATCGGAAACAAATAGGTTCCAAACAGCCTTACCCAATCACGGGATCGAAGGAATCATCGGCAGGAGAAATCTATCATGCAACATCGTCCTGTTTCTATTCTTGCTCTTACAGCAATGTGTCTTCTTGTTTCAGCCGGGGTCTCCTCGGCTCTTGTCGCACAGTCACAGGGTAATCCACCCCAACCTTTCGCTCCCGATACTCTCCTGGTCGCCTTTCATCCCGGGACCGCCGCAGCTGAGATGAGTGCGGCCCATAGTCAGGCACGGGGAAGGGTGGTTAAAACCATTGCCGCTATCGGTGTCCAGGTCGTCGCCGTACCCAACGGGACGGTGCTGACGGCGCTTCAGCGATACCAGCGCAACCCCAACGTTACCTTTGCCGAGCCCAACTACCAGCGTCCCTTGTTTCTTCCGGTCACCCAGGAAGGGAGTGAACCGAGTTTGGGACTCCAAAATTTTTACGACGAGCAGTGGGGATTGGACAATACTGGGCAATCCTTTGGGGCCACCGTTGATCCCTGGTTTGGGACTTTGATCGTTCCTGCCTACACGGGTGTTGCCGATGCGGACATTGACGCACCGGAGGGGTGGGACATCGCCTTTGTGAACGCTGATATTCGGATCGCCATCCTCGACAGCGGGGTTTATTGCAGTCATGCCGACCTGGATTCGAAATGCATTGAGCAGACCAGTTTCGTGGGGAATAAGAGCTTGTCCGCAGACGACATTCTTGGCCACGGTACCCACGTCGCGGGCATTGCCGCTGCAGAAACCGACAATGGAGTCGGTATCGCAGGGGTGGCCAGGGAAGCCTCGATCGGATCACTGAAGGTGTGTTGGGAGGACACTACCCTGGATTGGCTGGGCATTATCCAGGGTGTTTGTGATGACGCGGATATTGCTGCAGCCATTACGTACGCTGCCGAAAAAGATGAAGACCAGCAGTTGAGGTATCACGTCATCAATTTGAGCCTGGCTGGCCCCCAATACTCCCAGACTCTACTGAATGCGGTGAACTACGCTTGGACTCAAGGAGTCGTCATCGTTGCCGGAGCGGGCAACGGCTATAGCACAGAAAAGCTTTATCCGGCCGCGTTTGACAATGTCATAGCGGTGGGAGCCACCGACTATTTCGATAATCTGGCCTATTTTTCCACTTTTGGTGATTGGGTATCGGTTCTTGCCCCGGGCCATACGATCCTTTCGACGGTGCCCAATGAACTCTGCAATATGCAGCCCGACGATCCCGAGGGCTGCCATGACTGGAAGTCAGGTACCTCGATGGCTACCCCCTATGTTTCCGGCATCGCAGCCATGTTGTTTGCGCATCTTCTAAACCCGACCAACGCTCAGGTTCGCAGTAGTATTGAAAACAGTGCGGAGGTCGAAGGGGCCCTGGGGCAAAACTTCCAGGCCTGGGTCCAACACGGCCGTGTGAATCTGTATGAAGCCCTCATGTACGACGCCGGAGGGCCAGCACCTGGAGGAGGTGAGGATACCACCGGCCCCATTATTAATGGTGTCCAGGCTGGGAAGTTAAAAGGGAATCGCTTCGAGATTACCTGGACCACCGACGAGGCCGCCACTAGCATGGTGACCTTCACCTGCTGTGGCGACATGAGCGATGATGCATTGGTCACAGGGCACAGTGTGACGTTCCGCGGCGGTAAAGGTACTCTTTATGAGTACACCGTGACCTCCACCGATGCGGCTGGCAATTCGAGTACAGATGAAGGACCGTACTTTCATCAGAACTAGCCAGCCCGGGGAAAGGGCTGATTAAGGCCGGTAGGGGCGCACGGCTGTGCGCCCACAAACCCTGTCACATCCACGGCTGAGAGTTTGGGGACTGTCTCCCAAGAATTCTCCCAGAATTCAGGGACTGTCCCAAAAACTCTCCCTACGCAACCAACCAGAAACTTTTGTGCCCGGTGACGCGATGCAGTAACATCTCTGCGATTCGTCGAAGGGACGGTGCCCGTGAACCATCAGGACAAGACGGCTGAGAACATTGATCTTCACGATCCTCGCATCGTGGAATCCATTGACCGTTATTGGCGCAAGAATATGCTGATCATGGTCCTTCTGCTCATCATCTGGGCGGTGGTGGGACTAGGGTGCGGGGTGTTGTTTGCGGACCGGCTCAACAACTTCGCCCTGGGTGGTTTCCCTCTGGGTTTTTGGTTTGCACAGCAGGGAAGCATCATCGTCTTTATCCTCCTGATTCTGGCCTACTGTGTTCTCCTGAATCGACTCGATGCCCGGCACGCTCAGGAGTTGCAACAGTACCGAGCCGACAGACCCCAGACCCCGGACCCCAGACCCCAGACCGCAGACCACAGGGAAGAAGCCTAGCGATGAGTATCCAAGCCTGGACATTCCTGTTTGTGGGCCTCAGCTTCTGTCTCTATCTGGTGATCGCCTGGCTCAGCCGAGTACGAGACACCGAGGGGTTTTACGTGGCCGGCCGAGGGGTGCCGGCGATTGCCAACGGCATGGCAACGGCCGCCGACTGGATGAGTGCGGCCTCCTTCATTTCCATGGCCGGGCTCATCGCCACCATGGGTTATGCCGGTGGGGTCTACCTCATGGGCTGGACCGGTGGGTACGTCCTCCTGGCTCTGTTGTTGGCCCCCTATCTCCGGAAGTTTGGTCACTACACCGTCCCCGACTTTATCGGGGACCGCTATGAGTCCAATGTGGCCCGTCTGGTGGCGGTGGTGTGCGCTATCTTTGTGAGCTTCACTTATGTAGCCGGACAAATGCGGGGAGTGGGTATTGTTTTCTCCCGGTTCCTGGAAGTGGACATCAACGTGGGTGTCACAATCGGGATGGTCATTGTCTTTGTCTATGCCACCCTGGGCGGGATGAAGGGTATCACCTGGACCCAGGTGGCCCAGTACTGGGTTCTGATTACGGCATTTCTCATTCCAGCCATTGCCATCAGCATTCGCCTGACCGGGCAACCCATCCCTCAGATCGGGATGGGCAGCCAGTTGTTGGACGAGGGTGTGTTCCTGCTGGCTAAACTGGATCAGATTCACACGGACCTGGGTTTTGCCGCCTACACCGAGACCTTCACCGGAAGTTGGGACAAGCTAAACGTTTTTTGCGCTGTTCTGGCCTTGATGGTGGGGACAGCGGGACTCCCGCACGTCATCGTCCGCTTTTACACGGTGAAAACGGTCCGGGCCGCCCGCTGGAGCGCCTTTTGGGCCCTTTCTTTCATCGGCGTGCTCTACCTGACCGCCCCTGCCACCGCGGCCTTTGCCCGCTACTACATGATTCAGAGTCTGCACGAAAAGAGTGAACAGGAGCTTCCTCGATGGTTCAATAATTGGGAGAAGACCGGCCTGATTGTCTGGCTGGACGATGGCGATGGGAGGTTGGAATATTACGGTCCCCAGGACCCGCAAAAGTTTAGCCAAAACGAGGTTTTTCGCAGGGGGCAGCTAGCGGCCTCACGTTTTGCTCAGATCAGGGCCGAGCACCAGCAGTGGATCGACACGGGAGGTGGCGAAGGAGAAGACGGGCGGCAGGTGATGAGAGAAGCCCAGCTG
>CBDUTA010000132.1:0-9077 GCA_965369785.1 uncultured bacterium | reverse complement strand
GGTGAGCCCCGGAGTTGTATTTGCCTTTCCCATCCATTTTTGAGATGCCCGGAGAAGGGGTTCTCACCCCAAGGGGATTGCCGTGCCTTGTGCCATCATGACCTCCCAATCGGTTTAAACTATCGATATTCTCGCCCATGATCCGGGTTTTGAGACCTGTCAAAAGTACCAGTTTTCGTGAAAATGATTAAGAGGGGGGGATTGCTTGTCGACATCTACAACGAGATGGGAGGACTGCTATACTGGCTCCCGACAAGAGGGAGTTCAGGCGATGAGCGCTGCAAAAATCATCAGGACGTTTCAGAGATACATTTTATCAACCCTGTTGATCGTGATGGGGGTGGTCATTGTCGCATCGAGCATCGAGCTGGTCATTGTGGTGGTTCAGGAATTACTGAACCCCCCGCTTCTCCTGGATCTTGGTGAGCTCACCAGGATCGGCGGTCTCTTTTTGACCGTTCTTATCACCATTGAGTTATTCGGAATCTTGGAAGTGATGCTGCTTGAAAGCGCTGTTCATGTGGAATTCGTCGTGGCCGTTGCACTCATTGCCGCAGCCCGGGAGGTCCTGGTCGTTGAGGTCACTTCAGTGGCTCCCATGACGCTGGTGGGTCTGGCTGCCCTGATTCTTGCCCTGGGAGCGGGCTACTACTTGATCAAGAGAGCCGGCCCTCCTGGAACGGATTCATCCCCAAGTTAGCCCGGATGATGCATAATCCGGGCTAGAGACTCATCTAAGGTAAACATGCTAGGATCAAAAAGTCATGTGCTGTAACCGGATGATCATTTTATTCTTTCTTCTCTGTTTCCCCATCGCTCCCGCTTGGGCGGGTGACCTCGAAGACCTGGAAAATTCGTTTGAGGACATCCTGGAAAGGTTGAACGCAAAGGACCTGAAGGGCTTCTTGACCGGATGGCATCCCCATGCGGTTTTGATGGTCCACGACTACGTCTTCCCGGTTGATCGCGCCGATGCGGGTGAAGAGATCTGGTTACAGATCTTCGACGATTTTTTTGTCGCCACGCAAAGGATTCGATTGACTCCCGTCGATGTCGATTTTCGAGTGGTGGGAGATACTGGGATCGTCTGGGGAAGGGTCCAGACCCTAACGGAACTAAAGGATGGAACGAGAAGGGTGGTGAACCTGCGCTTGACCGCCACGTTCGTCAAGAACGGCGGCCGGTGGCTTTTGCTGAGTTGGCAGAGCGCCGTTCCCCCAGAACGCAACCCTCCTCCAGGCTTTTAAAGCAGAGCAAAAAATATTTCTGTCCCCATCTCGTCCCTGTACAGGCTTCCTGCTGTAGGCGAGCCTGCTCATTTGGGCGGGAATTTCTTGAACATCTTGTCAATGGCTTTCTTGGCTTTTTTGGGTCCATCTTCCGGTTTCGAGTAGATTGCTGTAGCGGAGCCTCTCCACATCAATTGGTTGGTCGCTCGATTCACCAGATCGACGGTCAACGTACCCTTTCGCTTGAGGCGATAATCCTGAGAAGTACTGTAAAAGGGTCTCCAGTGCCCATAAGGGAGGTTGGCGGGCTGGGCACCAGAATCGCGTTGCGACAACTTCAGGTCAGTTCTCCCCACCGCATAATAGCTCACCAGAAAATCAGGTTTCCCATCGGTTATTTTCTGGAAACCCTTCTTCTCGAGTTGGCCCTCAATCTGAGCACGGATCTTCCTGTCTTCTTCTTTCAGGTTAAATTGCAAAGCAAGCGATTGGTTATCGGAAAGGATGGGGATTGTTTCGTTTTTTACCCAGTCAAAGGTCTTGTACTGGGAAAAGTCGACGGAGTGATCGTAATCATGAATCACATCTTGAGCCAGAAGGCTCATGACCGTGCCCAAGGTAAAAAAGACGACACCAATCAGGATACGGAAACTCAAACTTGGGTACTGATGAGTCATGGCGGTTCCTCCATTCTAGCCGTCTTGTTTTTCGAAGTGTACACCTCAATCAAAAGTAGGCTCAGCCCGCATTGAATGCTGCTTAGAGCGGGTTCACCTGCGGCCGCCCCGGGGGCCGCATCGGCGGTCTCATCGGTGGGCCGATGGGACGGCCCGGGCGATAACCGGGGTGGTAACCCCAACCCGGTCCGTAGCCATAACGGTGTCCAAAGCCGGGATGGACTCCGACTCCAACTCCTACGCTGAGTTGGGTTGAGTGTCCCCCACCGCAGCGGGACAGAACCAGGAGAAGACCAATACCGAGAAGCGTTAGAGAGATTCTTTGAGAAAGTTTGTTCATGGTGTTCCCCCCCCCAACTCAATAACCAGGAATCCTACGCCTGTGGGGTCAGCCAGCACAGCCACACGGCCCTGGTAGATCTCCTCGTTCGGCTCCAACAGCACCTCACCACCCAATTCTCTGGCACGCGCCAGCGTCGCCTCCAGATCGGCCACTCCGATATAGGGAGCCCAACCGGGTTCTAGCTCACCCTTCTCGATGGGCACCAGGCCTGCACGGGCCTCACCGGCCGACTGAAAAGTCGGATAGGCTCCGTCTGGGCGATCCAGCTCAACATACTCCCAGCCAATGACCTGGGAGTAGAAACGCGAGGAGGCCTCCAGATCGGTTGTCCACAACTCGGCCCAGACCCAGTTTCCGGGTGCCTGAACGCCACCCAGCGGACGCTCGGGGACCATAAGGAGAACCTGAGCACCCTGAGGGTCCTCGATCACCGCCCATTGGGCGAAGCCTTCAGCTCGAGACACGTTCCTTAGGACCTGGGCTCCCAGCCGGCGAGCCGCCGCCACCGACTCCCGAAGATCGGACACCACCACACCCACCAGCCAGGTGGAATCGTTGACCTCGGGCGTTGTCCTCCCAATCTGCGTGATGCCGGCAAACGGTTGGCCGTCGTGAACGGCAATGGAAGCACCCGACGAGGTGCGCTCTATCTGCCAGCCGAACAGATCTGTGTAGAAAGCCCGGGCAGCAGCAGCGTCCTCGGTCAGAAGACCGAACCAGCGTACCGCACCTGGCTCACCGGAGGATGCGCCCTGTTGGGCTAATCCGGATAGGGGCATCAGCAGCACAAGACAACAGACCAGTGTAATACGCTGCACAAGAATCCGAATATTTTTTAGGTTCACAAACCTTCTCCCTTGTTATCAGGCAAGGATAGCCGCCTCTCCAGCCTGTGGGAACTGTCAAAAGTGACAGTTGTCAAGCTCTGGCCTGTTTGAATAGTGTTTCTTTACGATACTTTGAACTTCTAACGAGCTTGGACTTGCCCGACGAGAGGTAGGAGAGAAATGAGTCAAGCGCCGATCAGAAAGCGACTCCCTAAACCGACCCTGCTACTGGGCTTTTTCGCCCTGCTGTTTTGGACCGGGTCCGATCTGTTGATGGGCCAGGTCCAGAGCAGAGCACAGGAGATTCGATCCGCTCGGGCAGACAAGATGGCTCACCTGTGGCCGGAGAGAGAATCTCCCCTGGTCCAGCAAGTGAATACTCTGGTGGAGCGGGGATTGCTGGAGGGCGCTCAGACGGGACAGGGGGCCAACGGCTGGCAATTCGTCCTGGGCGGGATGCGCTCCGGTCAGGGGATGACGGTGGGTCTGGGTTACCGCCGAAGCGATCTGTTCCATGACCACTTGGGATTTCGGACCACCTTCCGGGGGACGATCAAGCTGGCTTCCCTGGTCGATTTCCAACTCACCTTCCCCAAGCTTCAAACCGAGCAGGCCTTTTTCACTTTTTCTGCCAAATATGAAAACTCCCCCCAGCTCGATTTTTACGGGAAAGGCCCCGATTCGAGCAAGGACGATCGCACCAGCTATCGTGGTGAAACCGTCGGATTTAGCGTGAATGCGGGCTACAAACTCGGCGGTATTTTGGGCCTGGGAATCACCGGGGGCATGATCAACATCCATACGGGTCCGGGAAAGCGAGGTGGGGTCCCCTCAACCGAAGAAATCTTTGATCAGGACGATACCCCCGGTCTGGGTGAAGACACCTACTATGCCTACCTTGGGGGATTCATGTTTATTGACTACCTTGATTCGCAAGTGGGGCCCCGCAGCGGAGGGCTCTACGGTTACCGGATCCGACAATTCACCGATATGGATCTGAAGAAGTTCAGTAATCGCCAGGTCGACTTTGAATTGCAGCAATATATTCCCTACTTCAACAAAACCCGAGTCATCGCCTTGCGAGCTTTAGTCACCCTGGCTTTTGAGAATTCGGGCAACACCATTCCTTTTTACGCACAACCGAAACTGGGTGGAAACGATTCACTGCGTGGATTCCAGCGCTATCGGTTCTATGACAAACATGCAATGGTGTTGACCGCGGAGCACCGTTGGCACGCCTTCTCCGGACTCGATATGGCCATATTTGCCGACGCCGGAAAGGTGGCTTCGAGGAAGGCTGACCTCGACTTGACCAAGCTTGAAGCCAGCTATGGCTTCGGATTTCGATTCAAGCTGAACGAAGCCTATTTCATGCGCATCGATTTTGCCGGCGGTCGGGAGGGTTTTCGTTTTATGTGGACGTTTAGCGATATTTTCAAAGTGAGAGAACAGGGATCTCTGCAATTTTGAGGTTAAAGGGAAAGGTGCCCCGATGACAGGCAGAAGGACGAGTCAAGCAGCTGCCTTAGGGCTGATCCTCATGGGGACAATGGTCACCACCCTTTGGGGCCAGAAGTTCTATCCCGATGATCCGCTCGAAGCCGAGCCACCTCCCATGGCTACACCCGATCCCGGGGTACGGGATTTGAGCGAGCTGCTGGAGTTCTTCACCAACACGTTCACCAGCCCGGGAGAACGGCATCCCGAGATCGGCGTTATCCCTGCCGGCGCAGTCAACACCCTGGGTGAGGTGATGGACAGTTCCTGGTACACCAACCGCCACGGAAAAAGGCGTTTGTCCGGCGAGGAGTTGGTGCGGGGACCGGGTGGTGAACGGCCTCCCTTGCAGGATCAACCGTGGCGCGTTCTGGCCGTGAAGCAGTACGGCAAGCGACCGGGGGTCCTGATTGTCGATTCCCAAAAGCAGCTTTATCTGCTGCGCTTTGATCCGCCCGACTACCTGGAGATGTCGACCGGGGCCGAGATGGTTTCCTCCAAAATTCTTTATGCTCTGGGGTACAACGTGCTGGAAAACTATATCGTTTATTTTCCGCGCACCCAGATGGTGCCCTCTGAAGCCGGGGAAGAAATCACCAGCATGGGCGAGAAACGAGACTTAACTGACGAAGATATCGACAGCTTCCTCGGGACGGTGGCAGTCGATCCCCAGCGCGGCTATCGGGCGGTGGCCCACCGGGTCCCCGTCAACTGGGACAAGCTCTTGGGCCCCTTTCAATTCTTCAGTACCCGATCGGATGATCCCAATGATATCGTCCCTCACGAACACCGGCGCGACCTGCGCGGACTTTTTGTCTTTTCGGCCTGGTTGAACAACAACTTCATCTTACCAACAGCCACCATCGATTCGCTGGTTGTGGAAAACGACATCCCCTTTATTCGCCACTTTCTGATCGATTTTACAGCGACGTTGGGGAGCGGATACAAACGGCCCAAGACAGCCCGAGAAGGAAATGAGAGCATGTGGGACCGGGGCCCGACCGTGAAAAACCTCATCGGCCTGGGGATTTACACACCGCGATGGATGCGAGCCAGTTACCCGAAATTTCGCTCTGTCGGTCACTTCGAGTACGCAACCTTTGATCCGGAGAAGTGGGTGGCCAATCAACGGTTGGCGCCCTTTGAAAACCGCCTGCCCGATGACACTTACTGGGCGGCCAAACAGGTCATGGCCTTCAGCGATGAAGATCTTCAGGCTCTGGTCGGCACCGGCCGGTATAGCGATCCAGCAGCGGTGGCCTGGATTGTCCGATCCTTGGCCGGACGCCGTGATCGAATCGGAGAAACCTACCTCTTGAAGGTTCTTCCCCTGGACCATTTCCGGGTGGAGAACGATGAGTTGGTGTTTGACGACCTGGCCGTCGTCCACCGTTTCGCATCACAACGCGATTACTCGGTGAGCTGGTCCAGGTTTGACAACGAGAGCGAAGAGCACACAGAGATCGGCGTTACCCGGTCCTCTTTTCAGGTTCCTCTCCCTGCCCGCCAGGCATCACAAGGCTCCTACTATGCCGCTCGGATCTGGGCCGACGATCGCGAGATGCATGTCACTGTTTTTCTGCGCAAAGAGGGCGACCGTTTCAAGGTGGTGGGAATCGATCGCCAATGGCCCGGAAAAAGAATTACCGATCCCAGTCTAGAAGAGGATACCGGTATCAGCGCCTTCGGAGATCTGGAGCCTGCTCAGCAGCAGCTCCTGGAAGGGTATACGGCTGCTTTTAATGAAAGGAGCGGACGCAGCCTGACCACTCAGGAATATTTCGATTCCATGACGGTCTCGGAGCGGACGACCTACGATGCGGTGACCCACGCCTTGATGAACTCGAATCTCACCGACGGGGAGGGAGACGATTTGGGAAACGTGCTGGACCTGGTTGAGGGGATCGAACGGGTTGCAGGGCAGTACTATGGAAGAAGCGGGGATCAACAGTTTCGCCTCTACGTGCTGCTGGTCCCGAACGCAAGGGAAACTCTGGAAAAATCCAAAGAATTTTTTCTGGGAAGCGAAAACACGGTCTATCATGCGGGTTATCCCCAGAGCTATCGTCAGGAGGGCAAGGTTCCCAATATGCAAGTTTCCGTCTCCGAGGACGAAATGAAAGCGGATATCGACGTGGACTATCGGTCCAGCAAAATGCCGGGAGCGATGTTTAACGGACATCTCACCTCGGCGAACTCGGACGTGCGTGCGGGAAATAACCACCAGCGACACGACAGCCGCTGGGGCGGCTTGGTTGCCTGGTGGCAGCAGATATATGGGGATCTTGCCAAAAAGAGGACGGAAGAACCCGCCGATCTGCTGTCGATGACAGATACGGAGATCGAAGAAGAGCTTCCTCCCGATCGTCCGCCAGGGGCGGCGATTGCCGAAGTTTACGAAGCAACCCAGGAGTTTTTGACCGACTGGCTGGTGAGGCGAAACGTGGATGAGGCTCTGGAGTTTCTCTCCGATCGCTCACTGGCCTGCCTCAACACCGATGATACACCGGGCGATGAAGTGCTGCGGAGAGATCAGGCCCGCCAATTTCTGGGTGAGCTGATGGAGGCCTTAAACGACGAGATGGGAGATCGAGATAACCTGGCCGAAGCCGTCAGCGCCGTCATGCTGGCGGATCCGACGGTGCGGATGGTTCAACACCCTTACGAGAATGACTTTACGGTTGGCGAAATGACCGTGAAGCATGCGGAGCGATTCCTGTGTGAGAGCATCCCTGCTCCTCCCGGTACGCCCGTTCCCCAACCAACCGACTATGGCATTTACTGGGGTGCTCTCTTTCGATTCAAGATGGAAGGCGATCAGGGAGGGGTTCTGGGACTGCTCTGGGCCAAGGAGAACGACAGATGGAAGATCGTTTCCTACGAGGCCTTCCAGCAGTAGCGAGATTCAGGGAACCGGGAGCCGGCTTTCCCGGCTGGCCTTTCGATGTTACAGACCTGAGCGACCGGAATGAGCTGGTCATCCTGGTCTTTGGCGATAGCGGGACCGGAAAGGCTGGCCAATACCGGGTGGGTCACGCCATGTACGAGGTTTGCCGCCAGAGAGGCTGTGACTTCGCACTCATGCTGGGTGACAATATCTATGACAACGGCATCGAGGTCAGGGCACGGTCCGACGCCGACAAGCGCCAGCTCGGATCCGACGGCAAGCTGCCTCCCACACTCGAAGCCGAATTGGCTTGCTCTGGACCTTTCAGGCCCAAAGCCAGATTGCTGCCGCTTATCAGTTTCAGTACACCGAACGGGAACTGGGCACCTGGGCGCCCCAACATGCGATCTTGTTCCGATTCTGGTTTGGCAGGCGGCTGTCTGCCAGGGGGAGGAACTGAAAAGGCGCTTTTATCTTCGTGCTACCCACCGCGTGTTGAACAACCACCTCTGTTAGTAATCTCCATCAAAACTGTCAATTTTGACAGTTCCCCCACCTCGAGCGACTGGCTATCCTGCAGCAGTGAGAATCAATTGTGTTTCTACAAAGTGAACGCTTAGTTTAATGGAGGTCATTATGGTGTACTCAAGAATAGTTGTCATAACGGGATTGATGCTTTTTCTGGGCTCCGGCCTGGGACTGGCACAGGAAGAGAAATTCGAGCTCATCATTGATTTGGGTTATACGGCCAGTGGAGGTGTGGACATTAACGCCACCGACATTGGAGGCGGAGTGATCGTGGACAGGATCACACCCCAGAGTGGGTTCTCCTATGGAGGCACGTTCAATGTCGCGCTCGCAGAGGCGATCTCAGCAGGTTTCCAGTTCAGCCAGCAGCTGAGCACCCTGGAAGGCCGCCTCCAGGGTGGAGGGAAAGATGATTTCGCTGATCTGAGTGTGTACAACTACCATGGGATTTTCACGTTTCACGTCACGGATCAGGATTCCCCTCTGAGACCCTTCTTTTTGGTGGGTTTGGGGGCTACAAATTACCGGGCCAGCAACGCGCGCGGCCCCGTTAACCTCCCCCAACCGGGCTCACGGGAAGTGGAGTCCCGGACCAAATTTTCCACCACTTGGGGTGGAGGGGTAAAATTCTTTCCCAATCCCGGAATTGGCTTCGAGTTTAAGGCTCGCTGGACTCCGACCTATATTGGCTCCAATGCGGCTGGAGTTTATTGCAGTCCCATTTGGCCCTGGCAATGCTGGATCGTGGGTGATAGCCAGTACTCCCATCAGGGTGAGTTTGGCGGTGGAGTCGTTTTTCGGTTCTAGTTTTCTTCAGTGTCAGTTTCCGGGAGGGCCGGTTCTGAAGGTGACTTTCATTTCTACTTCCCCTTCTAAATCATTGAAAGGAGAAAATCATGGATATTCAGACACTCACAACGTTCTTTATGTGGTGCACAGTTATAAACGGCGGCATCTTCGTTCTGTGGACTGCGTTGTCCATGTTCGCCCCGAATTTCATATATCGCACACAAAGCAAATGGCTCCCCATTCCCAGAGAAACCTTCAACGTGGTCATCTACTCGTTCCTGGGATTGGTCAAAGTTGTCT
>CBDUTA010000131.1:0-9152 GCA_965369785.1 uncultured bacterium | reverse complement strand
TATTGGTCTCGAGATACACCCATGGATTTTCCACCGATTGGCGCACGCCTGCACGTGCTGCCAGGTTAATGACAGCCTGGAACCCTGAAGAAAAGAGATCTCGCAGTTGATCGTGCTTACAGATGTCTAGGCGGTGAAACTGGAAATCAGACTTGCCCTGAAGTTGCTCCAAACGCCACTCTTTCAAACGCACATCATAGGCGTCATTGAGGGTGTCGATACCCACAACTTTGTGGCCGCCGGCAAGTAGAAGTTCACAGACCTTGGAAGCGATGAAACCGGCCGCACCTGTTACCAGATAGGTGGTCATTCGAGCGTTCGGAGAAAATCCTTTTCCTTCAAGTAGTCGATAATGCGACTCGCATTTTCCTCAGGCTGACCGTCAACGGTATCCAGCACGATCTCCGGATTTTCGGGCGCCTCGTAAGGATCATCCACTCCGGTGAAACCCCGGATCTCGCCACGGCGGGCCTTGGCGTACATCCCTTTGGTATCTCGGTCTTCACACACCTCCAGGGGCGTATCCACAAAGACCTCCACAAAATGGTCAGGCATCGAGCTTCGCACCTCATTACGGGTGGAGCGGTATGGACTCACGGCGGCGCAGATCACGGTGCCGCCGTGGCGGACGATTTCCGCAGCCACAAAACCTATCCTGCGGATATTGGTATCCCGATCTTCCTTACTAAAGCCCAGGCCCTTGGAAAGATGGGTGCGAACCACATCGCCATCCAGGAGCGTTACCTGCCTGCCATGTTCCGGCAGCAGTGCGATCAGTACTTCGGCCGTTGTGGACTTGCCCGCCCCGCTGAGACCCGTAAACCAGATGCACACCCCCTGCCGGTGTCTGGGCGGATGAGTCTCCGATAAGATCTCGGCCACCTCCGGCCGCGTGAACCACTCCGGAATCCTCTTCCCCGCGTTCAGGTACTGCTCTCTGACCTGAGTACCGGAGAGCGACGCTGTTTGAGTTCCCGCCTCAACCTTTGAAACTTCCTCGTAGCGGTCTTCATCGGGAAGGTAGACGAACTCGCGGAAGGGCACCATGGCTACCCCCAGTTCCTCAGAACACTGCTCCATCAACTCCTGGGCGTCGTAGGGGCCATAAAAAGGCTTGCCGGTGGAATCCACTCCGGGACTGGCATGGTCCCGGCCCACGATCAGATGATTGGCGCCGAAGTTGCGGCGGATCAAAGCGTGCCAGACGGCCTCCCTGGGCCCGGCCATTCGCATGGCCAAAGGCAATAAGGCCAAAAGGACCCGCTTCGAATCGTCGTAGTGAGCGGCCAGAGCCCGATAGGTACGAACCCTTGTATAGTGATCGACATCGCCCGGTTTGGTCATACCCACGACCGGGTGAAGCAGCAGTGTCCCATCGGTTTCTTGGGTCGCTCGCTTGATTAATTCCTCGTGGACGCGATGCAAAGGATTACGGGTTTGAAAAGCCACGACATTATTACAGTCGAGCTCTCCCAGTCGCTTGCGGGTTTGCTGGGCCGTCAGGCGTATGTCCTGGAAGTCATAGTGTTTGGGAAGCTGTAGGATTTGCAAGCGACCTGAGATGTGCAGCTTACCCCAGCGGTGCATTTCTGCGACTAAGGGATGGCGCACATCCTGGGACTTGAACACACTTTCAGCAGCCTCGCGAAGATCCCATTCGTAGATCTCTTCGATAGTCATGACGGCCAGAAGTTCATTCTTGGCGTTACACAAGGTGATTTTCTGGTCCAGGCCGATGTGAGGATCAGGATCAACGGGCAAAGTGATGGGAATCGGAAAGAGGTGCCCATCTTTCAGACGCATTTCAGCCAGCACTCGCTGGTAATCCTCTTCGCCCATGAAGGTCTCCAGAGGCGAAAAAGCACCTGTGGCCAACAGCTCCAGGTCGCAGACCGACCTCTCAGAAATGCGAACTGTAGGAAGATCGCTGGCTTGAGCCTTGAGGTCGGGGAGTTCCTCGGCTGGAGTCAGAAGATCGACCAGTTTGCCGCCGTAGGGGGAAATGAGTTTATTCGTTTGTGTCTTCATATTCGTTTCAGTGGGATCACCCGGACCGGATCGATTAAAGTTTGAGGTTGGTTAAGTGTCTCGTTCCATAAATATGGTGACGTTTGTGGAATGAGACACTAAAGCAGTACCTTCTCTATTGAACATCTGGATTTCGACTCTCTACCCGCTAACATAGTCGAGACAGTATGCTACAACTGGCGTCAAAACTCCAATTTTGGAATTCGAAAAGAGCCACTCGTAAATTGTTCTAACTTCAAAACTGGACACTCAAAACCCCGATTTCCTCAACGTTCCCCACAGCTTTCCCCACGAAGTCCATAAATAAGGAGATTAGCCCGAACTGTGCATAAATTCTCTAATACAGTGACAGAAATCATCCACCCCCACTGCGTGATCCGCAAGCGCTGGTGCCCCCGCCCTGCAAGCGGAACGCAGCCAGATAGGCACGTCGCTTCGTCACGAAAAAATAATGCAGTATTTTTACACTTGCCAAGAAGGTTTGGGTATCGGACAATCCTGAGACACTGAGATTTCGTCCGCTATTCGCAGAAAGGAGCCTCTATGTTTGAGTCATCTTGGACAGGCGACCTACAAGGGCTGCCAGGCTTGCCCGGGCGGCGGCCACGCCGCCTCTTGCTTCCCCTTCTGCTGTTGCTGTTGACATCCGGATGCTCCATTCGTCGCTACGCCATCAACCGGATAGGCGATGCACTCGCCTCCGGCAGTTCAACTTACGCAAGCGACGAGGATCTTGAATTGGTCGGGGAAGCTCTCCCCTTCGGGCTGAAGCTGATCGAAAGTTTGCTGTCCGAGTCGCCCAAGCACAAGGGACTGCTGCTGGCCGCCTGTGAAGGCTTCACCAGCTATACCTGGGTGTACGTGCAGCAGGAGGCCGACCGGGTTGCCCAGGAGAACCTCCAGCAGGCCCGACAGATCCGTACCCGAGCCCGCAAACTCTACCTGCGCGCCCACCGCTATGGTCTTCGCAGACTGGAGGCCTCTTACCAGGGAATCACCCAACGACTGGAGACGAACCCCCAGGTGGCGCTTTCTGTGGTGAAAAAAGAAGATATACCGGCGCTTTACTGGACCGCAGCTGCGCTGGGATTGGCCATTTCCGTCTCCAAGAACAATGCGGAGATGCTGGCCCGCCTGCCGGAGGTGGAAGCTTTTCTGGGGCAGTCGCTGGCGCTGGATGAAAGCTGGCATGCGGGAGCACTCCATGAGTTTCAGATCACTCTGGGTGGAGCCAAACCCGGGGCCCTGGACCTCCATCAGATCAAACAACATTTCGACCGAGCCCATCAACTCTCGGGAGGAGGTCATGCAGGGCTCTATGTGGCCTATGCTGAAGTGGTTTCCGTCAAGGAACAAAACCGCAATGAGTTTCGCTCACTGCTGGAGAGGGCGCTGGCCATCGATCCTGCTCAATACGAGGACATCCAGCTGGTGAATCTGGCGGCCCAGCGGCGGGCGCGGTGGTTGCTGGGGCGCATCGACGAACTGTTCCTTGAGGAGGAAACTCCCGATGTGAAAGGGGAAAGAGGATGAGCCAGCAATCTCTTCGATTAATGGTTGGGCTGATTTTCATGTCTGTGGTTTTTCCGCTGGAAGCCCAAAACGTCCTGATAAAAATGGGAACTCTGGCACCCGAGGGTACGGCCTGGCACGACATCCTGCTGCAAATGAAAGAGGACTGGAGCAATATTTCAGCCGGCAGGGTAACCCTCAGGATTTATCCCAGCGGGGTGTTGGGCGACGAACCGACCATGATCCGAAGGATGCGCATCAGGCAGTTGGACGGAGTGGCCATCACCGGTAACGGTCTTTCACGGATCGAACCTGCCGTTTCCGCCCTGATGATTCCGATGATGCTCGACTCCTATGAGGAGCTTGATTTTGTGCGAGATCGACTGGCACCCCGGTTGGAAGAGCTGGTTGAGGAAAAAGGATTTAAAATCTTGAACTGGGGTGATGCCGGTTGGGTCTACTTCTTTACACGGAAACCGGCCTCGTCGCTGTATGACATCAGAAAAATGAAGCTACTGACCTCCTCCGGTGACCCCAAAACCGAGGAACTTTACAAGGATTTTGGATTCCAGGTGGTACCGCTGGCCTATACCGAGGTGCTGACCGCCCTGCAAACGGGTATGGTTGAGGCCGTTCAAGGACCGCCCCTGTATGCCCTGGTCGAGCAGTGGTTCGGACCGGCCAACAACATGATTGACGTGAAGTGGTCCCCGCTGGTCGCTGCCACCGTTTTGCGTAAGGAGAGCTGGGAGAAAATTCCCCTTGAGCTGCAAGAACCCATGCTGGAGGCGGCGCGTGTGGCGGGGCGCCGGTTGCTGAGCGAAATCCGCGGGCTGAATGAGGATGCTATAACCGCCATGCAAAAAAGGGGGCTCAACATCATTCAGGTCGATGAGGTCACACGGGCTCATTGGCGTTCTGAGGCAGACAAGAGCTATCCGGAACTACGGGGACGGTACGCTCCAGCCGATCTCTTCGATGAAGTGCAGAGGTTACGGGACGAGTTTCGTCAAAAAGCCAAGCCGGCGAGACAGTAGTCTTTTTCATGGAAAAAACGGAAAACCACAGCGGCGCGGCCAGCAAAGTCGAAAACACCCTCTCGATCGTGCTCCTGGTGGCGATGTCCCTGATTCCTCTGATCGAAATCGCCGGACGGACGCTGGGGGACCAGGGCATCCCCGGCTCTATCCCTCTGGTCGAACATCTCACCCTGTGGATCGCCTTTCTGGGGGCCGCCCTGGCAGCCCGATCTGATCGCCTGCTGGCGCTGTCCACAGCAAGTTTTCTTCCTGAACGCTGGGTCGGCCCGGTTCGCATCTTGACCGGAGGCCTGGGTGCAGGGATCGCAGCATGGCTGCTGTGGGCCAGCCTGGACCTGATCGGGGCCGAACGTGGGACCGGGACCCTGGTCATTCAGGGCATTCCGGTCTGGGTGGCCATGTGCATCATGCCCGTAGGCTTTGGCCTGGTTGCAGTTCGCTTGATCTGGCATGCTTCAGGAACCTGGGCCGGGCGACTGCTGGCCACGGGCGGCCTGGCCATGCCGATACTGCTGGAAGGGTTGCCTTTCCTGCAAGGGACAGAAGTTATTTTGATCTGCACCCTGGTCATCCTGGCAGCCACCCTACTGGGCCTGCCCATCTTTGCAGCGATCGGGGGCATGGCCTTGCTGTTTTTTTGGAATGACGGTATTCCAGCAGCCTCGGTTCCACTGGAAGCTTACCGGCTCGCCGCCTTCCCGATGTTACCTGCCATTCCTCTATTCACACTGGGCGGCTATATCTTGTCCGAAGGCGGCGCCAGCCAGCGTCTCATGCGCGTACTCACGGCTCTGGTGGGTTGGATGCCGGGCGGCCTGGCCATTGTCACCACCTTTGTACTGGCTTTTTTTACACCCTTTACCGGTGCCTCAGGAGTGACCATTCTTTCCATGGGAGGGATACTGCGCCCCGTGTTGGTCAAAGACCAATATCCGGAAAAATTCTCCATCGGTCTGGTGACGGTTGCTGGCTCGATCGGATTGCTGTTGCCCCCCAGCCTACCGGTGATCCTCTATGCAGTCACCGCCAACATCTCGGTGGTTGAACTCTTTGTAGGGGGATTGCTACCCGGCTTGCTGTTGATTCTCCTGGTGGCTGGCTGGGGCGTTCGCCAGGGGCTGCTCAACCGGACCCCGCGCCGGCCCTTTCTGGCTGGAGAAGCCCTGGCAGCCTTGTGGGAAGCCAAGTGGGAATTGCTCTTACCGGTGGTGGTACTGGTGGGCATCTTCGGAGGCTTCACCACACTGGTTGAGGCAGCAGCTCTCACGGTGCTCTATGCCTTTATCATGGAGTGTTTCGTCTACAAGGACCTGAAGGTGGGCCGGGACATTGGGCGTATTACCGTCGAGAGTACAACGCTGGTGGGGGGGTTCCTCATTATTCTTGGGGTAGCTCTGGGACTGACCAATTACCTGGTGGATGCCCAGATCCCCATGCACGCCCTGGCCTGGGTGCAATCCCATATCGAATCCCCTCTGGTCTTCCTGTTAGCCCTCAACGTGTTCCTACTGATCGTGGGGGCCTTGATGGACATTTTTTCGGCCATTTTCGTCGTGGTCCCTTTGATTGTTCCTATCGGGATCGCCTTCGGCATCGATCCCGTGCATTTGGGCATCATCTTCCTGGCCAATTTGGAGCTGGGATATGTAACTCCGCCCGTAGGGCTAAATCTGTTCTTGTCCTCCTACCGGTTCAACACTCCGTTGACCACACTCTTTCGTGCGGTCTTGCCCTTTTGGTTGCTTTTGCTGCTGGGCGTGCTTCTCATTACCTACTTGCCCATCATGACTCTGGGGTTGGTGAATCTGCTGGCACGTTAATACTGTCTCAAAACTGGAGCATATTGTAGTGGCCGCTACAACGCCGTCTTGGAAAACTAGTTTTGAGACAGTCTATGAACAGTCCGGGTTTTAGTCTTCGTAGGCCTTCCAGTCTGCCACAGGCTGCCCATTCAGCCGATAGATACGGACCCATGAAGGGCGCCCAGTGCCAATCCCCTCTCCCAGGACCACCTCATCCAGACCGTCGCCGTCGATATCCACGGCAGCAATATTACTGCCGAAAGTTTCGGGGTCTTCAAAGGCGTGGAATTCCCACAGTTTTTTTCCCTCGAAGTCGACACCCAGGACGAGGGGAGGATAGCCCTGCAGAGGACCCGGCGCCACCCCCACACTCAGGCTACTGTCGGCGAGCCGAACCAAGGTGGCGTTAATTCCAAAGGTTGTGTTCAGGGTTTCCAGGGATCGGACGGATTTCCCGGCGATATTGTAAAGAAAGAGTGTCGAAGGGTTGGATGCGATGTCCGATGCCCACATCAATAAACTCGATGCCTTCCGTTCGTGGGGCGCACCCACCTGATCCGAACAGAGGGCGGCCGCTCGCAGTCCATTGACCAGGCCTAGATCGTTGAATTCCCATTTCCTGAGAAGTTGACCCTGGGGGCTGAATTCAAGAACCTGCTGAGGTCGCCCCGGTCCTGGCCCGGGAGAGACATAGAGTTTCCCGCAATGAATGGAGAGCCACGCCCCATATCCCCGGTTCAGGCCCTCCGCTTCGAACTGGCCAAAAAGATTGCCTTTGAGATCAAAGATTCGCACTCGAGGAGGGTTGTTGGGACCGGGTCCCGGGGCCACTGCCACTTCATCTCCGGGACCGAATCCCAGATCTCCAACCGAGAATTCGCCCGAGAAATCCAGCTCCTTAAAAGCATCCCATTCCGCCAGCTTATGCCCGCTGGCATCGAATATTTTCAGCCGGGACTGGGTTCCCCTATCGGCACCGGGGAGAGTGGCGATAATCGGGTTCCCGTACTCGTCATAACCGGCCGCTACCTTGACTCCACTTCCATAAAAGTCGTAGCGGTTACCTGGATACCCGACCTCGAATTGGTTGGCCCAGCCATATTTGAAAAAGAGAATCAGTAGGGTCGTCAAAAAGGCCTGCGACAGCCACGCCCCAAAAAAGTTGGGTATCCGGGTAAATAAAAAGCACCAAAACAACCCGCCCACAAAGGTTGCACCCACAAGGGGATAGTTGGGCAGGTGATAGAGTGCGAAAAGGGTTGCCGCCAACAAAACGGGCATCAGGGCACCTCGAACCGAAGAAGATTCTTTCGACAAACCGAACAGATTCTCACTGCGCAAACGCAAGAAGTCTTGAAGAAAGTACTGCTGAACCGCTGCCCAGGCAAAGTAAGTGAGCAGATCACCCCAGCGATCCAACCGAAAGCTCCCTTCCAGCCACCCCCACCCACAAATGAGAATTCCCAAGATGAGTGTGGGGATACCGTACCCGATGGCAGCGCTCCGAAAATTGTCCCATCGAAAGCCCAGCCTGGGGAGGGTGTCGCGGTGATAGAGGTGGTTGGCGGCCACAATGAGGACGGCGCCCACATACACAATGATCTGGAAAAGATGGTAATCGTACTGGAACCTTCCCCACCACAGATAACCCAAGATCAAGGAAGAGAACAGAACTAGAGAAAAGAAAGCGAACAATTTTTGCCCGAGAGTGCCTTTTCCCATCGTGTGTTCACTATGCCCACTCTTCAACCCCACTCAATACGTTTCGCTGATCGAAAAAAGTGGCGTTTCCGGCAGGATTCGAACCTGCGACCGCAGATTACCAGTCAGGTGATCGTGGATTAAGATCCCATCGTCTCCATCACTTTAACACCGTTCATGCCATCACGTGACCCAAATGAAACAAAGCACCAGAACCCTGGCTCAGGGCCCCGGGTGCAGAAATCACAACCAGGCCAGGTTGGCTGGGACGAACGGGGGATGAAAGAAACCTTTTACCGTGGGTTGTGTGAAGAATTCCGATGATCAGTTGTTGATCTTGTCCGAGTGTGACCAACCCGTGAGAGTGCTGTCGCGCTAGCACTGACTACACCACAACCTCTTCCAGCACTGTCTTTCAGCCTGCGTAGTCGTTGCAATCGCCTATGGAGAGAGTGGAGGGCCCCGTCGTTTGAATTCATCCAAACACCCTAAGAATAGATCGTGGTCATGCGGGATGGTCAGGGCTGGTGCTACAGGCTCGGGAGTGTCCGATGCTGGTGTAAGGACCTGCCGGGCCAGGGCAGGTCGGGGAAAGAGGCACCCGAGGAGCTGCTTACGGCTCATCAGATTCATCTAGTTTTTTTTGGACCGTTAGGGTCTCGCGCCAACGGAACTTCTCTAAGTGTTGGCTGCTTTCCTTCACCTTTGGAGTACATGTCAATACCCCCCTTAAACGTCGCACCCTCCTCCAGGTTGACCCGGGGGGCCGTCAAATCTCCACGAACTCTCCCGGATTGCCGCAAGACGATCCTTTCTTCTCCAAAGAGATTGCCCTGGACTTCTCCCTCAATGCTGATCACCTTTCCGTAGACATCGCCTTTAACACGCCCGCTCTTACCCACGGTGATGTTGCTTTGCTTCAAGTTGATTTTGCCTTCGACTTGGCCTTGGATCATCAAATCCTCTTTTCCGTGAAGTGTACCTTTGATTCTGATGGAGGGCCCAATGATTGCCCGTTCTTTCAATTGCTCCATTGGACTTTTTTCAAGAGGTGGAGACTCGGGCTTAG
>CBDUTA010000130.1:0-9159 GCA_965369785.1 uncultured bacterium | reverse complement strand
CAGGGAGAAGATGATAAACAGAAGCAAGACCACACCCACCGGAATAAACGCCAGGTTCATGTAACTTAACACTAAGTCCGGGCCAATCCAGTTACTGTAGAACATAAAGATGTCGTAGGCGATGGTCAGCGTGGAATAGAGAAACACCGTATAGGCAGCCACAGCAATCCATGCTTTCCGGGCCGAGGAAAAGATCCCACGTTCAATAGCCATTCGCTTCAGCGTAGCCTCAATGAATTTGTGTTCCGATGCCCTTCATCTCAAAGTGGATCCACGGACTCCATTCACGAGACTCACTGTCGATGGAAATCCGTATTCTGCCGGGGCTGTAACGCGACAAATAAGTGTCCCAGTATTCCTGGGGGAAAGACCCGAACACCTTTTCGTTCCCTTGAACCCTGATTGAGCCTGTCAGGTGATAAGCCTCTTCTCCGACCTCGTATTCAATCACATAGGGAACGTCGGCTTCCCCCGACCAGCTTATGATCGCCGCCCCGGACCATGTATCGTACGTCAGTACCGCACCGTCGGTGGGTGAAATCACCTCAGGGGGTGAGGGCACGCCGGAATAGTCCGTTCTCTTCTGTCTGCTTTGGAAATATTCCCTGGTCCTCTGGTACCAGGACTTTTGGGTGTAACGTTGGGGTAGGGGAGGTTTCACCTTGTCTTGGTACAGGATCCAGTCCATCAGAAGCTTGCGGAGCTCGTTCGCTTTCTCAGGATATTCGTTTATGACGTTCTCTCGCTCCAACGGGTCCTCGGTCAGGTTGTAGAGCTCAAAGCGCGTGGGGTTGTCCAGATAATAGTAGTGGATCAGCTTCCAAGTTCCGGTTCTCACTGCCCGGATCCGATCGGTAACGTTTTCGGGATCGGGCTCCTGGTAACCGGCCCGCGAGGTCTGGATAAAGGCGACACGGTGCTGGGATTCCTGCCCATTAATGACCGGCATGAGGGAGCGGCCTTCAAGATAGTCCGGTGTGGGAGTCTCCAGCAGGTCAAAGACGGTGGGCATCACGTCGATTCCTCGCACCTGGGTCTTTATGACTCCTCCTGAAGGGATTTTCCTGGGAAAGAATATGAGAAATGGGATGTTGACGATCTCGTCATAAAGGTGAGCTTCTCCGCTGGTCGAAGCGTGGCCTACAAAACCGTGCTCCAGCAGTTCTTCGCCGTGATCGGCGCCGATTATGATGACGGTGTTTTCCAGCAGCCCCAGTCTTTCCAGCGTCTTGACCGTTCGCTCGATCTCCCTGTCCAACAGAGCCAGCTCGCCATCATAAAGGGCATGAATAGGCTCCCTATCTTCGGGCTCAAAATTTACGGTTCCGTCCTTCTTAACGATCATGTTCTCGTAAACCGTGGACATGACTCTCTGGCGAGAGGCTGCATTTCGGAACATTTCCGGACTAAAGTACGAGAGAAAAACGTCGCACTCCCGCTGATCGCCATCGTAGGGAAGATGGGGTTGAAGAAATTGGTAGAAGAGAAAGAATCGACCCTCGCTGCCGTGTTCTTCCAGCCATTGTGACGGATGCATTGCGGTGACTGTGTCGAAGCCCAGGTTTGCATGGTTCTCGGTTCCCTGCCATCCTCCCAGGCGTGGGACTCGATAGCCGTGTTCCCTCAGAATCTCGATGGGGGTGATCCACTGTGGGTCAATACTGTGGCCGCGCGTCTCGACCTTGTGTACTGGGCTGGAAAGTGAGGAAAAGATGGAGATCAGGCTCTCGTTGGTCCAACCGGAGGGATTGATCATTTGATCAAAAACTGCGGCATCCTGGGCCAGGCTCGAGAGAAACGGCATGGTATCGCGATGATACCCGTAGATCGCGAGGTGCTTCTTGCTGAAGCTGTCTGCCGAGAGATAGAGAACGTTGTAGCCGGGAGTCTCCGGGAGAGCTGGGACGGCAGTGAATTTGTAGAACAAGAAAGGGAACAACGCTAGACACAGCAGGAGAATACCTATCTTGCGCATGAGTAGACTGTTGGGTTGGGCACCATCTGGCCTGTCATTTATGGCCTGTGAAGCACACCGATTAACACGGACAATCTGGCCTTAACGACCGGCGAGCTTGTGGTGAGTCGTTGAAGACGAGTCCAATTTCAATTCAGGATTTTGGGAAGAAGGCACTGCAATTGCCCTCTCCGAAAAGTCGGTCAGAGATATGGACTGCGCATACTCGAGCACGAAGGCCAACATGACCGAAAGCATCAAACCCGCCAGCAAGGCCATCAGGGTATTCAAGCTGGTTCTTCGTGCCATGGGACGCCCGGGTGCCACCGCCAAAGCCGCGATCTTCACATCCGGCTCCTCCTGCACCTCGGTCAGTTCTACACTCCCGTATATCTCGTATTTCGCGGCCACGGGTTCGTAGATTCTCCGGGCAACGTATATTTCCCTCTTTAACTCATTCACGGAAAAGTCCCTTTCGCGCTCCAGAAGGGTCATTTCACTTTTTTGCGTCTTCTTCAAAATATCAAGCTCCGCTTGACCGTCCACTATGAGATTGTTCAGTTCCAACTCGCGGTCTTTGAGCAACGCAAACAGTTCGATTTCCTTCTGGGTAATGAGACCCTGAAGTTCCTCGATTGTTTTACGGACGCTCTCCTGGCCCTCAAACTCGATCAATTTCGCCTCTTTGATCTTGAGCTCCGCCTTCAGCAGGTCCAGCTTCCAGCGGTTGGTAAATTCCAACCGCAGCCTCTCTGGTTCCTTCTGGTACTCTTTCTGCGATCGTTCAGTCTCCTTCTTGAAATCGACAATACGCGAGCTCCAGCTTCTATCGAGCCTCAGAAGGGCTTGCTCATAATGCTCCTGCATCTCCCTGAGCTGGGCTTGCAGGTCCATCAGGGTCTTCTTGACCACCGGGTATTGGGACTCGATCAAGTCGAGGTTTGCCTGCTGGACGTTCTTGGTTAGTTTCGCGCTTTCAACCACAAATATCTCGGCCCACGTGTTGGCAACGATCTCAGCTTTCTCAGGAGAGTCCGCTTCAACGACCAAGTCAATGAGAGGCTCCTTTGCGGCAGGTATTTCGACGGACAAGAGGTCCTTAACCTGTTCGATGAGGGTATCGGGCTGGATAACATTCTTTTCGAACAGTTGGTTCCTGAGTTTACTGGCGATGTAATCCGACTCAAGCATGGTTTTCAAGGTTTCCACCGAGAGCACCGCAGGTTTCAGTTCCACAGAAACCTGCGGCGGCTGTGGAATCAGGAGACCACTGCTGGCGATGAAATCCGACTCAAGCATGGTTTTCAGGGTTTCTTCCAAAAGCGGCGCAGGTGCCAACTCTGTCGCAAATCGGAGCGGCTGTGAAATCAGAGTAGCTCTGACCTGATAAATGGGAGGCACCATCACAGTAACGACAAAAGCCGTCAAAGCACACGCCAGAGGACCCAGCAGGATCAGGAATCTTCGACGCCAAAGCACTCGAAGGTAATCGGCCAAATTGATCTGGTCGTCCTGTTCCCCCTGTAGGTCGTAAGCTGCAATGGCAACATCAGGAGGCTGTTGAGATGGTCCTTCAGGGGATTTTTGGTCTTCGGTCACGATCGGGCCAGTTTAGCATAACATCCCACGGATAAAACGGATTAACACGGATGAGCACAGATTCTTCCAGAAGGGATAGAATGGTTCACCGAGGTGATTGTGACAATTGGTCGTCTTTCTCCCTTCATGGGAGTTCTGCTCTTCCTGGTCCTGACGAGCTGTAGCCCTACACGGACCCAGCGTATCGGTTTGCCGGAGAGTTCCCGCGCTCCAAGGTCGGTCGTGGCCACGGTACGGGACCAAGTGGAAGGGGAGCTGCTGCAGCATGTGGGAGTGAATCACACTGCTGTTGTGACCACCTTAACGGGTCCCGAGACATTTCCCGCAAACTTCAAGCAAACCGTGGTACTCCAGACACTCGCCGATCCGTGGAAAGGAATGGCCGCACTCGAGCAGCATGGATTCCGGTTGGCAGAATGGGCAAGGAATCGCCAGACATCACTGCCGGCCCTCATAGAAGTGATGGAAAGAGGAATGGATCGTTTTGCCGGCGCTACCCCTTTCCCTCCCGCCCCTACAGGAACTTCTATTGAGGAGCACCTCGAGTTCATCAGTTCGGTCCTGGAACTAGCCCACGACTTGAGGGATCAAGCGCTCGTCGGGCTGAGCCATGAAGATCGTCTTTTCTTGTTTGAATACGCGGCCACACTGGCCGAAGATTTCTTCCCCTATTATGAACAGCTCGAGGACCGAACCCTTCAACAAGCGGAGGATGAACTGCGTTTTGCTCGTCTGGTGGCAGAACAGATGGATTACCCCAAACTCGTCGCCTCCGCACAAGTCCTGGCTGGCTTGGCCAATGATTCATGGCTCCGGCGGGTCAGAGAGGTTTTCCAGACTCAGCGAGTATCTCCTGGAACGCTCAGCTACGTAAAGGGTGAAGTCCTACTGGTACGAGACACTCCCTGGGGCCAAATCGTGATCGGTGGGCCCGGTTCAAACCGTTATGACCTCGACGGTCGGATTGCCTTGATCATCGATCTGGGTGGGGATGATACCTATTCTGGCCAGATAGCCGCAGCCAGTGACACTGAGCAAGGGAATCGGGTGGTGATTGATCTGGCCGGCCAGGACGTCTATTACGCCTCACCCCTGGGCCTTGCCACAGGTCGGCTAGGCGTGGGGCTTCTCATCGACCGAGACGGAGCCGATGAGTACCACCTGTCGACGGGATCGGGTGGAGTTGGCTTGGCCGGACTGGGGCTTCTCATTGATTGGGCCGGAAATGATCAATACAAGGGGGCCAAGCTCACCCAGGGTTCCGCCATAGGCGGTCTGGGATTGCTCCTGGATGGCGGAGGGAATGACGAATACACCAGTTATGGATACGCCATCGGTTTCGGGGGCCCCTTGGGAGTAGGAGCCGTGGTAGACGTGACGGGTGATGACTCTTATGGTTGTGGAGACAAGTATCCCAGTGGCTATAACGAGACTGATGCCCCGAGCGGTGATCCTGAAGATCCTCTCTTCCAATATGCCGGATTCTGTATGGGTTTTGGATCCGGCAAGCGAATCTTCAACAAGGATCCTCAACAGACGGCCTATAGCCTGGCCGGCGGTTGGGGCATGTTGATCGACCTGGAGGGAAACGATCACTATCGAAGCGCCAATTTTTCCCAGGGATCAGGCTACTTCTTTGGCGCAGGGCTCAAACTGGATCTGGGTGGGGATGATCAACACCAGGCTGCCCGTTATGGTCATGGGGCAGCCGCACATTATGGCATCGGACTATTCATCGATTTACAGGGTAACGATCAGTACACATCCAGCGGCCCCACCTACAACGGCGGAACCGCCTGGGATCGAAGCGTCAGCCTTTGCATCGATGCCGGCCCAGAGGATGATGTTTACGATTTCTCAGAGTCGAGCGGGTTGGGTCGCGCCGATCATGACTCCTGGAGCTTGTTCATTGAAGAGGGAGGACTGGATCATTACTTGGTCCCCATGGGCTTTGGTCAGGCTTCAGACAATAGCATGAGCGGGTTTTTCGACCTGAGTGGGGTCGACGAGTACGTGAGCGACTCGGGTGGAGAGAGAGTGGGGAATTCGATGAAGATGGTCAATAAACCGGGGGGGTTGTTCGTGGATCGGTAAGAAGAAAGGACTGAGTGCTGAGGACTGAGGACTGAGGACTGAGGACTGAGGACTGAGCAACAAACCACAGACCGCTGACTCAGACAACCAGAGCGGGCTGACCGCGTGTTACAAACGCCCGCGCAGTGTGCCGGCCAGCAGGCTAAAGAGACTGTCTCGAAAGTGGGTTGATCTATGTTGGTTGCATAGGGGCGCACAGACGTTGTCCATATAAGCCTTTGCTGAAGCAGGGTTTGTGGGCGCACGTCAGTGCGCCCCTACAGGCCTTAATCAAAATTAAGTGGGGTTTTACGACACCCTCTTTAGCCCACGGGCCAAGTTGGAGGGGAGTGAGTGCTGAAGACTAAGGGGGTACAGACTACGGATTGAACACAGATTAGCACGGAATTTTTTCACCCAAGTTAACTGAAAGGACCATCATTCTCACACAGGAGAGTTGCATCCAGATTGAAGGGTCTGTATAATTTTGTTATACAGAAAGTAAGAGTTTTTGCTATGAGCCCAAAACGCAAACTTCTCACCGTTTCTCTTCCCCCTGATCTGGCCAGGAAATTCGACAAACTGGCTGAGGACGAAGGCAAAAACAAAAGTCAGCTCTTCCGAGAGATGTTCCACACCTATGAGCGGCACCGCCGGGAACGTGAATTCTATGAACTCCAGCGTTATGGTGCCAACGAGGCCCGCAAGATGGATATCCTGACTGAAGCCGATGTTGAAAAATTAGTGTTTCAGGACCGCTGACGGGTGCAAGTTGTTTTCGATACGAACATTTTTATCTCCGCGTTCGTCACTCAAGGCGGCAGTGCGGAAAAGGCTTATCTTGAGGCCGTTCGGGGAACCTTTGAACTTTTCACCTCTGTAGCCATTCTCACTGAAACTGCGAATACACTTCGCACCAAGTTTAAATGGTCAGACTACAAGACCCAACAGCTCCTCCGCGCCATCAGCAAAACCGCCACAGTCGTCAAGCCCCAGCCTCACATCCATCTCCTCAAGGATGAGCCGGACAATCGAATCCTGGAATGTGCACTCCTTACCGAAGCCGACCTGATTGTGACAGGAGACCAACATCTGCTTTCTTTGCGAGAGTACCGGAACATCTCGATCATTAAACTGGCCGACTTCATGGCACTTGTCCGGCAACCTTAATCGTTGGACGGACCAAAGACCACAGACCGCTGACGACTGTCAGCGGAAATCCTAAATCCCAAATTCCAAACCTGAAACCCGGAATCTGAAATCTGGAACGCGCGCAAAGTGCTCTCCCCTGCAACTTTCGGGGCTCTTGGCCATCTTTTATTTTTGCCTTTGAGTGAAGAGACTGATACCTTGTAGGCGTTGTGATGGCGGAGAAGATTCAAGTTCGGTTCAGCCATCTTCACAATGTCTGCAGAAATCAGCCAAAGCGAGATTGAGGAAACAGTAAAGAGAGCTCAACAGGGCTCTGTCGAGGATTTCCACAAGCTCTACGACCTTTTCTCGAAGCCTATTTACAACTTTATCTGGCGCCTTATCGGCTCCACTCAGGACGCGGAAGACCTGACTCAGGAAACATTCCTGAAGGTTCACCGCGAGATAAAGAATGTTCGACAGCCAGGGCAGTTTAGGTTCTGGCTGTACCGGGTCGCTCGAAATGAAGTCTATCAGAAGCTGCGACGCTCAAAAAAAGCATCCGAGGTCTTACTGGACAGTCAAACCATCGATTATTTCGACTTTCTTCCCCATCACTCGCCGGACATCAATCCGGAGAAACGAGCCCTTCATCAGGAACTCAACAAGATTATTTCCCGGACCTTACAAGCTATGGCTCCCAAATATCGTGACGTCTTCGTGCTGGCCGTCTTTCATAAAATGAGCTACGAAGACATTACCCAGATCGTCGACCGGTCCCTGCTCTCCGTCAAAACCGACATTTACCGCGCCCGGGTTAAGGTCAAAGAGGCCTTGAACGAGTATTTAAAGATCGGAGAGAAGGGACAGGAGACCGAGGGTGGAAATAGGTGAATCATGGGTTGTGATGAGGTGAGGGTTCAGATTTCTACCCTTCTGGATGACAACCAGGAAGTTCGGGTAAAGGAAATTCACGATCACCTGGCATCGTGCTCCTCTTGTTCTGAATTCTATGAAGAAAAATTAAGAGTGACCGAATGGTTGAAAGAAGCCGAGAACTTTCAACTGGAGCCACCACCAGGCATCTGGGAAAGAATCGACTCCGAAATCTGTGCAGGGTCCGAAAGCACAGCAGAAAACCCCGACCTACAAAATCAGAACTCTACTGAAGAAACGAGCGACTAACTCCTGACTCCTCCTGTCTCCTGTCTCTTTCTAATATCAGAGCGGGCTTGTGCCGCCCTTTCAGGGCTCAAATCTGTCGCGGATCTTTTCCAGGGGCTCACGCCCCTGGCTATTTCATGGCGCCCCTTCGGGGCTTCGGAGACCGTGCTAGCTCAACAAACGGCTGAGAATGAAAACTGTATACGATGCGCCCGGTCTGAAGTGTAAACAATGTGCCCGGTTAGCCATCATGGTGCCCCTTCGGGGCTCTGGAGACTGGCTCAAAAATCGGTCCAGTTTGGTTGCGTAGGGGCGCACTGACGTGCGCCCTATAAGCCTTTGATAAAACCGGGGTTGTGGGCGCACGTCAGTGCGCCCCGACAGGCCTTAATCAAAATCAAGTGGAATTCTGCGAGAGTCTCTCACGCCCCTGGCTATTTGCTGTTGTGCCCGCGCGCTTCGCGCGTAAATAGAGAGAAAAAGACGACTGTGGTCTCCCGTCTCCTGCCCCTCATTGATTCTGCTGCTCCAGCGCTTTGCGCTCCTGGATCAACTCTCTTTCCTCTCTTTCTTTCCTCTCTATGAACTCATTGGCATTGCGTAGAGATCTTCTGAAGTCACGGGTCAATTCCGTGGACGTGGGCAGATTACGGATGACGTGGGGTGTAATAAAGAAAACCAGCTCGTTTCGCCGCTTGTTACGGGTCGTCGTTCCGAAGAGACCGCCCAGAATAGGAATACTTCCTAAAATGGGTACCCGGTTGCGCCCCTCATCGAAACTGTCGCTGATCATACCGGCAATGGCCACGGTCTGACCATCGCGAACAATGAGGGATGTGGAAATGGAATTCGTGTTGATAGTGGGTGTTAGTGCCTGTCCTGTGGCATTACTGACTTCAATGGCCAGATCCATGGTGACGATACCGCTGGCGCTGATTCTGGGCAGGATCAGAAGGGTCACACCCGTGGGACGAAACTGAATGGAATTGACGAAATTGGTTGACCCAGACTGCAGCGGGTCTCCAAAAGATGCTGTTGTGACCGGAACCTCCGCTCCTATGTTGATCTGTGCCTGCACACCATCCAGAGCCAGGATCCGGGGAGCTTCCAGGATGCGGACGTTGGTCTTTGCACTCAAAGCGGAAATCACCATCCTCAGCTGTCGGCTTGAGCCAATGAACGCCGTGGTTGTGGCAGACAGGGTACCATCGACGATCGACCCTATCGTGGGGGGACCC
>CBDUTA010000129.1:0-9197 GCA_965369785.1 uncultured bacterium | reverse complement strand
CAGCCCCGGGCAATGTGTCAACGAGCAGTGCCGGAAGATGGCGGGGAAAGCCATAGAGCTGGTCCATTCAGCCCAGATTTATTCCTCTTTGGATGAAGCGCTCACCGGGGTCAATGTGGTCATTGGGACCACATCGGCGCGGAAGCGGAAAGCCAAGCAACGCATCCACACACCGCGGGAAATTGCAGCCCTGCTCCGGAAGTATGGGAAGTCTCAGCGAGTGGCACTGGTTTTTGGTACTGAGCGAAGCGGTCTGACCGACCTTCAATTGGCGAGATGTCAGCACCTTGTCTCTATCCCTTCCAACCTGGAGCATCCTGTCCTGAACCTATCCCAGGCAGTGCTGATTCTTGCTTATGAAATCCTTTCTTCAGGTCCGACAAAATCCGACGGAAACCTCCAGGTTGCCTCTGATGAGGAGCGCGAGCAGATGTTTTCGGACATGCAGCGGGTTTTACTGGATATTGGCTTTCTAAATCCCCAAAATCCGAGCCATATCATGCGTTCCATTCGGCGATTTCTGGGTCGTGCCGATCTCAGCCCACGTGATGTCCAGATCCTGCGAGGAATGATGACTCAGATGGAATGGTACGCAGCCGGAAGACCGGCTGAAATCCAAAATTCAAAATCACAAATCCCAAACAAATCCAAAATTCAAAATCCGAAACTCAAGACTTGAAAGTCTTCTGATAGCAGTCAGTCGGTCAGGCGTTTTTTGGGACAGGCCCAGAATTCTGGCGGAAACCCCTGAAGTCAAAGGAGAATTCTTGGGGCTGGCACCGAACTCCCCCCACCCCGCTTCGCGCGTGTTCCAGGTTTCAAGTTTCAAGTCATGTTTGGAGAATTTGAATTTGTTTGGGATTTGGAATTTTGAATTTGGAATTTCCGCTGACCGCGGTCAGCGGTCAATTTCCATCTTCATCAGCACCAGTCCCGTGAGTAGCTTGGGATAAAAATCAGTAGACTTCTGGGGCATCTTTTCACCCCGCTCTGAA
This sequence comes from uncultured bacterium, assembly GCA_965369785.1. Classification (GTDB taxonomy): domain Bacteria; phylum Acidobacteriota; class UBA6911; order RPQK01; family JADFOI01; genus JADFOI01. Next base: position 8,202 of record CBDUTA010000129.1, on the reverse strand, counting down.
ATGTCGTAAACCTGTTTCAGGCTGGTGGGATTGAGAAGGAAAGCAAGTTGATATTGGTCTTCCTCTAGCCGGTTAACGAGTAGATCGCGCTCTCGAAAGTAGTCGACATGCGTTTCCGCCGCCAGCTCTCGAGGGCCAATGCCAAGAAGGGGGTTGAGAATCCCTTCATGCAGCACATTGACATCAAGCTCCCGAGCGGGTCCTGTGATGGTCGGCATGAAGGTAGCGTCACTCTCCATGCCTTCCCGAAGGCATAACCCATAGCAAGTCAGATCCTTTCGGGCAACCAATCCTATCCGGGTCCCTGCTTTCTCCATCTCCAGCTTGAGCTGGGGGAGGCCGGCCGCTTTCTGAATCTCAAAATGCGGCTCCAGCCTGGAAAGAAAGGTGCCGAGGTCAAAATCCTCGAGATTTCGAATGCCCCGGTGGGTGGGCAGAACCCTTACTCCGGGGCCCTCCATGTCAAAAAGAGCGATCATTCGTTTGTCAAAACTCTCCTCAGCTGCTGCTTCCCAGCCCTTCTCCTGACATTCCTGAAAGTAGAGCAGAGCACTCTTGAAGCGATGATGACCATCGGCAATGTAAAAGGGAAGACCGTTTAAGGTCTCCATAATTTGTTGTTGAGGACCTTGTTCAGATAGCCGCCAAAGGCGGTGGGAAACCTGATAGTCGTCCACCAGATCGGTGACTGGCGTGTTGTTCTGTTTGAATTCAGAAAGAAGCTGTTCGACCCCTCTGGAGGGATCAGAATAGAGCATGAAAATCAGACCCTCGTTGGATTCCGTGGAGCGGATCAGATTCAGGCGGTCCTCGAGTTGCTCATTCAAAACTCGCTCATGCCCCTTCACAGAAGCAGAACCGTCCTTCAGAGAGACCAGTCCGATCAATCCCATCCGCGAGAGAGTTTGGCCTTCAAACTCGAATCTTTGCTCGTAGGGGTAGAACGAGGGAGAGTCGTCCTGTTTCAAGACGCCGTTTAGCATCCATTGCCTTAAGTTGCGTCCGGCATCCTGGTGATCACGATTTTTGATGATGTGGACCATGTTTTGGGGGTGGCGCTTTAGATACTCCTGGTACATCTCCGGGGAGATCTTGTCGTAGGGTTGGGTGACGACGTCACCGATATCATGGATTTTGTCTGCACTATACCTATAGCCGCGAAACGGCACTATTTGAGCCATGGGATCATTTTATGGGAGTAGGGCCTGATTTGCTATACTCCGGAGCGTCCGGATCATACCCTAGCCCGTTTTTTTGTTCTGAGAAAACAATGAGTGAATATCTATCAGGCAAGAAAATCGGTCCGGGACCTATCCAGCCTGACGTAACCATTACGGAACTGATTGACTCGGTGTTCGAAGCCTACAACGCGGCACGATTGCGAGAGGCGTGCCATTTATTTGTTCAAAGGATGCTGGCTGAGGATGTTACTGTCGGATTCAGTTTGAGCGGCGCACTGACCCCGGCCGGATTGGGGATGTCCTGTCTTGTTCCTTTAATCGAACGAGGATTCATCGATTGGATCGTCTCGACGGGTGCGAATTTGTATCACGATGCTCATTTCGGTCTCGGGCTTTCCATGCATCGGGGAAATCCTCAGGTGAGCGATGTGCGGCTTCGCCAGGAAGGAGTGGTACGAATTTACGATATTTTCTTCGACTACGAGGTTTTACTTTCCACAGACCGGTTTTTTAGAGAATTGATTCGGGCTCCTGAATTTCAGAAGGGAATGAGTACCGCGGAGTTTCATTACAAGATCGGAAAATATTTGGCCGAGAGAGATCGGGTCCTGGATACGGAAGGTAAGTCCTTGTTGGCTTGCGCTTATCGGTACCAGGTGCCCGTGTACACTTCTTCACCAGGAGACAGCTCCATCGGTATGAATATAGCTGCTGAAGCTCTGCGAGGAAACGGATTGCTTTTGGATGTCTCACGCGACGTCAACGAGACAGCCGCCATTGTTCTGGCAGCCAAAAGGTCTGGGGGTAAGAGTGCGGTCTTGATCCTGGGAGGAGGTTCTCCCAAGAACTTTATCCTGCAGACAGAGCCCCAGATACAAGAAGTTCTGGGGATAGACGAAAAGGGGCACGATTACTATTTGCAAGTGACGGATGCCCGTCCGGATAGCGGCGGACTGTCAGGTGCGACGCCTGCAGAGGCGGTGACCTGGGGAAAAGTAGATGCCGACGCTTTGTCCGATGCCGTCGTCTGTTACCTCGATTCCACGATCGCTCTGCCCCTCTTGACTGCCTACGCCCTGGCAAACCACCCTGGGCGTCCACCCAAGAACTTGTATGAACGTTTGCCCGGGATGATGCAGGATTTGGAGGAGGAAGTAGGGAAGGCAGGGAGATTATGATAGGGGTGAATTTGGAAGGTAAAAGAGCAGTGGTCACGGGAAGCACGAAAGGTATCGGATTGGCCATCGCCCAGTCTCTTGTGGCGGAGGGCGCAAAAGTGGTGATCAGTTCGCGCCACCAGGATGATGTTCAGGACACGGTCGAGAGTCTTAATCCATCAGCCCGGGACAAGGTCAGCGGCAAGGTTTGTGATGTGACAGAGGCCGATCAAGTACGCGACCTGATTCAGCATTGTGTTGAAACCTTTGGTGGAATCGATATCCAGGTCAACAACGCAGGGATCGGTATCTTTCGAACCGTTGAGGAGATGTCACTTCAAGAGTGGCGGGACACTCTGGCCACAAATCTTGACGGTGTTTTCTACGGCTGTCACTTCGCCATCCCTGAGATGAAGAAAAATGGAGGCGGATTCATCATTAATGTGGGGAGTCTGGCCGGAGTCAATGCCTTTCCTCATGGAGCCGCTTATAACGCTTCCAAGTTTGGTCTGGTGGGGTTCAGCGAGGCACTCATGCAAGAGGTTCGATACGACGACATTCGTGTCGCTAACATCATGCCAGGCAGTGTCGCCACTGAATTCAGCCGTACTCAGGACCAGAGTTCCTGGAAGCTCTCCGCTTCGGATGTGGCTGAGGTAGTCCTTGAAACCCTCAAGAGGCATCCTCGATGTCTGACTAGCCGGATTGAGATGCGGCCTTCCAAGCCGTTGAAGAAATAATCAGGGAGAAGAAATCAAGGATTCAAACTCTGACCGTAGGGAAATCTGGGCCTGGGCATGTTACGACTTCGCCAACTCCGCCTACGCTACGGCATTGGCCGGAGTCATTTTTAATGTTTATTTTGTCCAGGTGATCGTCGGGCCCGAGGGGGTCACCTTCCTGGGGGTGCGTGTGAGTGCCACGGCTCTCTGGGGATATTGCGTCTCTGCGTCGATGTTGCTGGTGGCGGTGAGTGCACCCATTTTGGGTGCTATTGCCGACTACACGGCATCAAAGAAGCGGTTTCTTTTCGTGTTTTGCTATGCGGGAGTATTGGCAACTTCCTTTCTCTTCCTGGCCGGCCCTGGAGACATTTGGTTGGCCGTGTTTTTCTATCTTCTCTCCAACATGGGAATGGAGTGGAGCCTGACCTTTTACAACGGATTTCTGCCTGAGATTGCAACTCGCGAGAAGATGGGGAGAATCAGCGGTTTTGGCTGGGCCCTGGGGTATGTGGGCGGAGTGTTGTGCCTGCTTCTCAATATGGCGATGATCCAAAGGCCGGATTGGTTTGGACTTCCTGATTCCGATTATATCCCCATCCGCGCTTCCCTGGTGGTGGTCGCCTTCTGGTGGGGGATCTTTTCCATTCCCACCTTTGTGTGGCTGCGCGAGCGTGGCCAGGGGAAACAACGTCCCCCAGGAACCAGTTATTTGAAGATCGGATTTCAGCGCCTTGCTTTGACCTTACGAAAGGTCCGTCAGTTTCGGGAACTGGTGAAGTTTCTTGTTGCCTTTCTGATCTACAACGATGGCGTCCAGACGGTCATTGTCATGGCTGCTGTCTTTGGGGCCGAAGTGTTGCATATGCCCCAGGAGGAGCTGATTCTGTGCTTTATTCTCATTCACGTCGTGGCATTTTTTGGAGCCCTGGTCTTCGGACACCTGGCAGATCGGATGATGACCAAGCGTGCCATCAACATCAGTCTGTTACTCTGGTCCGGAGCCTTGGTTTATGCCCTCGTGATCGACCAAAATTGGCAGTTCTGGGTCCTGGCAGCAGTCATCGGTTTCGTCCTGGGAGGAATCCAAGCCTGTTCACGCGCACTGCTCGCTCAGTTCACTCCGAAGGAGAACAGCGCGGAGTTCTTTGGGTTTTTCTCAACTGGAGGAAAGTTTGCCGCGATCTTCGGCCCGGCTCTCTTCGGCTTGATCACGGATGTGAGCGGTTCCACTCGCCTTGGATTACTCTCTGCTCTCTTTTTTCTCCTTCTGGGGTGGAGTGTCTTGTACTTTGTGGACGAGAAGAAGGGAATCCGTGAGAGTCAGCAGGCAGTGGGGTAAGATAGGACTGAGTGCTGACAATTTGACAGCTCATCTGACAACTGGTCAAAGCGCGCTTCGCGCGCGTTCCAGGTTGGAATTTGGGATTTGGGGTTTCAACTGACAGCTGTTAGCTGACAGTTGTCAGGTGTCAGTTTCTTCTCTCTCCTGGTCTTTTTCTCGAAATCATGTCGAGCCTTATGAATGTCCGTCCGGAAATCGGGACCATCCATCTCAATGATCTCGCACATCTCCATGATTCGAGAAAACAGCCGCTGACCGATTCTCTCAGCCAGGGTGTTTTGTATGGCTTCGGTCCTGCCCTTGTATGGCGGTGATTTGGCTGTCTGAGGTTTCAAGGACCAGTTGGTGGAGAGGATGGTTTGCTTGTTATGGGTGTAGCGGTGATTGAGCACCGTTCGAATGGTTTCCCGAACCCAGTCCGTCGGTCTTCCCGTTCCCAAGTCGTCCCACACCAGGAGTTCGACCTCTGACAGGGGGAGCATGACTTCCCGTTCCGTCTCCGGGGAATTAGGGCCATACGAGTATTGAAGTCGCCTGAGGAGTTCGGCCTCATCCACAAATTGGCCATGGACGTGCTTTTCTTGAATCAGGGTCTTGAGAATGGCGACGGAGAGATGGGTCTTTCCTACTCCACAGGGACCGGCAAACAAGAGACCTCGTGGAACATTTGGGAAGTCTTCCACATAGTCGATGGCACGGACCTGAGCCCTTTCCTGCAGACTGTTACGCTCAAAGAAAAATTCCTCAAAACCCCGATCAAAATATCGGGGTGGGATTGCAGCCTTCTGCAAGAGCTTCTTTAATCCAGCTTTAGGACGGCACTCCGGACAGGGTGCCACTGCCTCCACTGAGTCCTCGGTTTTCACCAGCCAGCCCGAACCGCGACAGGTCGAACAGGTTTCCGTTATTTTTAATCCTCCTTTTGCCAGAGTTCCTCCTTTCCTCCCTCCAGGACGTTCTCGTATCGGGCTACGACGAATAAAAGATCGGATAGCCGGTTGAGGTAAATCAGTAATTCCGAGTTCAGATCCTGATCCACCTTCATGAGAGTAACCCATTGGCGTTCAGCTCTTCGACAGACTACTCGAGCAAGGTGCAGGAAGGCTGCTCCGGAAGATCCGCCAGGGAGAATGAAGTTTTTAAGGGAGGGAATTTCTTCCTGCAGCTCATCAATGAGGGTTTCCAAAGAGCGCCAGTCGCTCTCTTGGATGCGATCGACAGGACGTTTTTGAGCACTGGTGGTCGCTAAATCGGCTCCTGCCTGGAAAAGCTTATGCTGAAGGGATAAAAGAACCTCTCTGACTTTTTGGTTTCGAGAAAACGAGAGCGCAATTCCCAGCACGGAATTCAGTTCATCGAGGGTTCCATAGGCAGCCACCCGAGGTAAATCCTTGCTCACCCGTTCCCCACTGAAAAGGGAGGTTTTGCCCTGGTCTCCGCGCCCGGTATAAATTTTCATGACGGTACTCGAGAATCATCACCATAGCATGAGCGCTTCCCTATTGAAACCTGCCGGGTTTGGGGCTAGAATGAGCGGTCATGAAGACACTTACCTTACTTTTTTCAATTGTTCTGCTTTCTCCGACGGCCTGGTCCCAGTCCACCCTCTTGAAGGTGGGCGACAAGGCCCCCGACTTCGAATTGCAGGATCAGGACAGGAATACCGTGCGTCTTTCTGACTTCACCGGTAAGAAGAACGTGGTGCTTGCCTTCTACGTTCTTGCCTTTACCCGTGGTTGAACGACCGAACTACAACGATATCAGTCTGATATCGACTACTTTGAAGAAGAAGATACGGAAGTTCTGGCGGTGAGTGTAGATGCTCGGCCTACCCAGAAGAAATTTGCTGAAGAAATGGGAGTTGAATTCACTCTGTTGAGCGATTTCGGGAAATCGCTGAGTCGACTGTACGGAGTATTGGACGAAGAGAGAGGGATGGCTCGCCGAACCACCTTTGTCATCGACAAAACGGGCATCATCCGCCACATTGACTCGGGACGGGACGCTATCGACATCGCAGGAGTGAAGGCAGCATGTGGGCAGCTGCAATAGATGTTGCTCCTCATTTCCGGAAATCCTGAAAAATAGATGCATTTCCCTCGTTGCCCGGGTTAATCTGTCCGGGTACGGTGGCAGAGGAGTCGGCTAGGGAAGAGGAGAAGATGAGTCAAAAATATCGACAGGACGGGTATCGGGGTACATCTGACCGTGACCGCCTTGAAAAGAGTCGGCCTTCGCAACCGAAGTCCTCATCACGTGAGGGACCCCGGTCCCCTCGCATGCCGGGTTTTCATGAGGTCAGACGGTGCGCCATGTGCGGACTCCAGCTGGGGCAGAGTTTTAGCGAAATCGAATTCTCCAGTCAGTGTCCAAAGTGCGGTGCCGACCTCCACAGCTGCAAGAATTGCGTCTTTTTAAATCCTGCCAAACGATTTGAGTGTTCCGAACCGATTCCTGAACGCATTGCAGGCAAGGCTGTCAAGAATGATTGTCAGTACTTTGAGGGCCGGACCACAGTGGAGAAAGTCACCACCTCCGGGTCGCAGCAAAGGCCTGAGGATGCAAGAGATGCCTTTGAGAACCTGTTTAAGAAATGAAGCTCCTGACCTGTTTGAAAGAAATCCCCGATCGCGACACCCGCTACGAAATTAACGCAGCGGGTACGGGAATCAAAACCTCGGATCTCACCTTTGAAATCAGTGAGTGTGACGAGTACTCACTGGAAGAGTCCCTGAAACTCAAGGAGGAACACGGAGGAGAGGTGGCGATCCTCACACTGGGTCCGCAGAGAGCAGAAAAATCCATAAGAAAAGGATTGGCCATGGGGGCCGATCGCGCCATTTTAGTCAGGGACGACGAGGGTAAAGTCACCACTCCCCACGCCGTGGCCAAGGTCCTGGCCGAAGTTCTCAAAGAGGAGGAATATGACCTGATTCTGACGGGGACACAATCGGACGATTGGAGCTACGCCCAGACTGGCGTTCTATTGGCCGAACTCCTGGGACTCCCTCATGCCACGATCGTGATGGAGATCAGGGCCGACCCCGCTGGAAAGAAAGTCAAGGCGCTACGGGAAATGGAGAGTGGCTGGTTTCAGTGGGTGGAGCTTCCGATGCCTGCAGTGTTGACCATTCAGGCGGGAATCTCCCAGATTCGCTATGCCTCTTTGAAGGGCATTATGCAGGCCAAAAAGAAGGAAATCCGAAATGTTGAGCTGAGTGATCTCAATGTCGACTTGAGCTCTGTCCCTGAAGTCGAGGTACTCAAGGTCTATTTCCCCGAAGTCGACAAGAAGGCCGAAATTCTGCAAGGGGCTACTGAAGAAGTGGTGGAGCAACTGGTGGAGAAGCTGAAGAAAGAAGCGAAGGTGATCTGAATTCGTGAATTCGTGCTTTCGTGAAATCGTGCGGTCGTGAAGAAGTGATGCTTTAGACAGTTGACTCTCACCAGGATGACGCAAGCAGATTCACGAAGTAACGAAATCACGAAAGCACGAAGTCACGAAGTCACGAACTCCCATGTCTGAGAAAATCTACGTCCTCATCGATCACGGAGAGGGTGAGATCCGTACGCCATCACTAGAGAGCCTGGCTCTGGGTCAGAGAATGGCCGAGGAGGCGGGATTCTCACTCCATGCTCTCATTCTGGGACATGAGATCGGTCCTCTGGCTGAGCGACTGAGTGAGCAGAAGGTCGATTCGGTGTTGCTGGTCGAGGATCAGAAGTTAGCCGACTATGACCCCGATGTTTATTGCAGGGCCTTAAGTGAGATTCTGACGGAAGACCAGCCCTATCTT
>CBDUTA010000128.1:0-9210 GCA_965369785.1 uncultured bacterium | reverse complement strand
AATCACCACTATGAAAGTGGAATGTGGTTTTAACAAAATGGGAAAACTCTTGAAAAATCTCACAACAGGGGGTGTTTTAATGAAAGGTTTTTACTTTCTGCTCGTTTGCCTCATCGCCTTTTCGGTAGGCGTGTATGGGCAAGAGGAACTGACCATCGACGACATCATTGATATGGTGCAGGCAGGACTCAGTGACTCATTCATTCAAAAGAAAATTCGCATCAGCTCACTCGAATACCCACCGAACGTCGAAGATCTCGTCGAGCTCAGAAGGGCAGGGGTTTCCGAGAGGATCATACTGGCACTGATGGGCGTGGGTTACAGGGGCCAGATTGATGATTCCTCATCACAAACCAGGTATGCATACGAAGGCAGGCCTCACCCTGACTATGAACTCTTTGCGGGCTATTCCGCTTTCTTTATGGACGGGAATCAAGACGTCCGCGGCTGGAATGTTACCAGCACCAATCATTTCAACAATTTGGTCGGCTTCACGGTCGATGGAGGCGGTTACTACAACGGGGGATTCAACCAGGGCATGTATACCTTTCTTGCCGGACCTCAGTTTTCCTTCCGTTACACTAAATGGGTGACCCCTTATGTCCGAGCATTGGGCGGCGGAACTTGGGTCCAACCCGGCCTTTTAGGTGTGACCGCCCTTACGGGCAGCGAGTTTGGATATGGGTACGGAGCGGGCTTCGGAGTGGATGTCAACATCAACGAAGGGTTCGCCTTTCGAGTAGGCCCGGTTGATTTCATCAACCTCCGCGTTCTTGGAGTGGATCACGATCAGATTCGAGCCTCCCTTGGAATCGTTGGAAAGTGGTAAAAAGTCCCACCACAGTGAAAATAGAGGCCCTGATTCTCCGAAAAGTGGGGCTTCCCAGGATTTTGGTAGCAACTTGTTCAGAATCAAGGCCTTAACACCAGTCTTTAGGGATCCGGTGACGCTCATTCTGTACAGAAACGCCAGACGTGACCTCTATGATGGGAGTCGAGTAGTCGCAGTAAGAAAACGAAAGGGGTGAAATGATGGAAGCTTATTGTGTGAAGTGCAAAGAAAAGAAAGAAATGAAAGACGCCAAGAGCATCACCATGAAGAATGGCAGACCTGCGTCCCAAGGCGTGTGCCCAACCTGTGGCACCAAGATGTTCCGAATCGGAAAGAGTAGTTAACCTGCAAGAAGAGAGATCAGGGGTGGAAGGTTCTTCCTTCCGCCCTGATCTTTTTTGGATACCCACCCGCCGCAAACAGACAGGACTCCCTCCCTGGGGGCATACCCGCTCAAAGAAAAGCCGCTGCAACGGGTGAACCTGATATTGAGGAGACCGGATGGCATCGCAGCGTAAACATCATTTCATCGATCGTAAGCAGCAGGTTCGCTTTGCCATAAGTGTAGCGCTGTTCTCCCTGCTCTTCCCTCTTCTCTTTCTGGGTCTGGCCGTTTCACCTTCACTCTCCCGTCTGTTGATTGGTGAGGAGGCCGCAAGGGTACAGCCCCTGCTGGAGCAATTTATCGACTTTTCTTTCGGCTACTGGTGGGTGCCTCTACTTGCACTCGTGTTTGTCTCAATAGCCAGCATTCTGTTCAGCCATCTGATCTTTGGTCCCATGCGCCGCTTTGAAATTGCCCTCAAGCAAAAAAAGGAGTTTCCCGATCAGCCGGTGTTTTGTCAGTTGCGAAAAGGGGACTATTTCCAGGAATTTTCAAAGCTGCTCGACGAGGTTTTAAACAGACCGCAGACGACGGAAACTCCCCCTAAAAGCACGGATGAGCAGGTCCCGGAGACAGAGAGCCATAAAGCTCCGCCCGATCCAGCCTGAGAACGCTTCCCGACACTCGCCGGGCAGGGTTAATAGGGTGGTTCGAGTTCCGGAAACACCTCTCGCCAGGTAAGCCTTTTCAAGGGTAGAAGAGCAAATCCCATCCCGATACCGGTAGTCTGATAGTAGAAGTTGCTGTTTCCTGCCACCGTAAAGGAGGGCGTACCGTAGCTCCAGGTACCATCTCCATTGTCCAGGGTCTTGGCCACAAAGAGCCCGCCCAAAATACCCACGTTGGAACCGACCATATCAAAGTTTCCCTCTCCCACTACCAGAATCAATCCATGGTAGGCGAAAGCCGCCTCAAAACGCAGTGTGCCTCGCACAATCAGTATGCCGGAACCGCTGGAACTGCCCCCCAGTCTGCAATCCCCTTCACAGTAGGTGATCTGGGGAGCTGCATCCGTTCCCAGATCGTAGCCAGTATAGTTGGTTCCGTCGGCCAGCTTTAAATCAGCCACGGCTGCGGTCTTGCTGATGAACCCCATGAGATAGGTGGCATCGAAGAGATTTCTGGCATCCGGGTTGGGATCGTTGCGGACCCCTTCGGTAGCATCTCGCAAGGACGGCGCCCCTCCGTAATCCGACTGGTTACCCTCAATATTGTTGGCCTGACCGACCGTTAAATCATCGTTAATGGTGTTTCTAAGGGTCTCACCGTCTCCCCCTCCGGAGTCGTCAAAAATAACGTCAAGACCTGCTGTATCATCCGGAAATCCATCCCCATCTGCATCCGTGGTGTGCACATCGTCTCCCGCCAAAAGATCGGCCAGGGTCATGGTGGGGTGGTCATATCCGTCGATAGTAAAAGCACCTCCCGCAAACAGGTTCGTTCCCGATGACGGTACCGCGTCAGAACCGTAAACGGTAAAAGATGAGTTGAATTCCAGTGTCTTGTCCCGCTTCAACACCCCCTCGATAATACCCACGGAGTTTTTAACCGTTCCCCCGTAGGTTGAGATCTGCCCTGCGCCAATCCTCTGGATTCCCAGGGCACGAAGATAAACAATGCCATCGACATCGCTGGTCAGATCACCATCCCCATCGTCGTTATCACTGACTTTGGCCCAGTATCTCCCGCCATCACCCAGCGATACGCCTTCGCCAGGGGTCAAAAAACCATTGACCGTCAGGGTGGCCATTCGGCTGGGTGGATTCTCGAAATCAATATTCATGGCTTCTTTGGGAGCGATGGGATTTCTCTGAAAATACTCGTCCGCCGTCGTCCCCGGAGTGGGTACCGGGTAGTTCATATATCTCGGGACCGGGGTTGTCGATTGCAAAAGGGCCGTCAGATTCGCCATTCGCAGGGCGTTCTTCTGAGCGTTATAACCTGCTTCGGCATTGACTCGAGCCTTCTTTTGCCGCTCCAGCTCATTACTCATGGAGAACTCCGTCATGCTGTCAAAGATCATGGACATACCCAACAGTGCCAGCAAAACGGAAACGATGGTCACGATCAATAGTGCGGCGCCCGATTCATCTTTCATGACAGGTTTCTCTTGCATGAGATTCTCTCTCAGAAACGAGTCCTAAGGAGCAAAGACGTCAAAGGTTTGGCTTCGCAGCATCACTTCCGATTGCAGGGTGATACTTTGGACCTGGTCGGTCAGTGGATTCAGATCCTCGGTCTCTGCAACCACTTCGATTCGAACCCGCACAATGTCGTCTTCATTGGCAGTTTCATTTCCGCTGATATCCAAAAAAGTGAAACCAAAGGACAGGGTTTCAGCAACAACGTCCGGACCGTAGCCGATGTCCAGATAAAGGCGTTCCTGGGAGGCATTGTAGCGGACCACTACCCGTTCATAGAGGTTGTCCAAAGTCCCGTCAGGATTTCCGGTGGCCTCCATGGGATCAGCACTACCGGCCGGCACCGATCCTGTAATGTCGCTGTTGATCCGAATATAGTTGGCTCCCAGAAGTTCAATGGGGGGAATGCCGTTGTCCCGAAGATATCCCTCTGGATCATTGCCCGCCTGCCGGAGATAGGAGTTCACCTGAAGCATGGCAACCCGGGCTTGCCGAGTCACCTCCAGGATATCCTGCTGGGACTCAAAGGAGTACTGGCTCTGAGAGAAGACGGAAAACATGGCCCCGGTAGCGATAACCAGGACCACGTTGGCAATCACTATTTCGACAAGGGTGAAGCCACGACTGCAGGTGTTCAAGAAGGCTCGTGATGGACTCATGGTACAAAAATTGTGGTCAGGCTCAAGTCAGAGGTCAGCGCGTCTGAGACCTGAGGTTCTACGGTCACATTGACGGTTTTTTGGGGCCCAGCGATGGTGACCGTCCAGGAGACCTCGAACTCGCTGTCTCCCATGCTGCTGCCCGTGGGTGCTTCCAGGATCGTGGTCTCCGGCCCGTGCGAACCGGCCGTGAGATCACTCGAACCGGTCTCCGATTCCAACTCCCAGTTGTACTCCGCTCTCAGAGCCTCCAGCTTCTCCTGGGCAATCAGAACTCCCATGGTCTCGAACCGGGTTGACGCGTTTTGCCGAACCGCCGTGGATACCAGCTGACCCAGTCCCAGCAGAGTTATGGCCAAGACGGCCAAGGCGATCATACTCTCGATTAAGGTGAAGCCTCTTGCCCTGGAGATCCTCGACTGATTCATAGCCTTCAACTCCGCTTAATCCTTCCTGAGGGACTGACGACAATCGAGATGGCATAACCCGATCGGTTGACCAATACAATGGTTCCCGAGCGGGCATGACCGCGGGAATAAAACCGTATCCGATTGGCCGGAACCGATGAAAATGTATTTCCCGACTGTAGGGATTTCTCGGTTCGTGGGGAATTGTCCGGGTCATTGGGATCAATTATCTGAATCGTATTGCTGCCTGTATTCACATTCACGTCGTAGACCCAGTTTCGCGAGATGGCCAGGGAGCGACCCGCATTCAATTCGCTTGCCACCAGGTCAGCCGAGGCGTTCAGGCGGTAATAATCCAGGAATTGCTCGATTTTAGGGACGGTGATGCTAAGAATGACGGTGACCAGAACGGTCACCACCGCCATTTCAAGGAGAGTAAAACCCGATTGCAAACGCCTTGTCATTCGTGAATACCCAGAACTTAGCCTAAAGGAGCACAGGGGTTGGGAAGACCATGACCTCTTTGAGAAATTGTATGCAGTCTTCCCTAAGCTGTGCAAGACCAGGTGAATCCCCCTTCACTGGCAAAATTCCGACGCATTTTCTCGTCCTCCTGGAGAGCAGAAGAACAATGATCGGTTTGCCTTTCAAAACTCATCGAGTAGTGGTACGCCTGCCCTCCCAAGCAAGAAAGTATCCACACCTGTACTCAATGATTGTTAAGATAATTTCTGTGTATTAAGCAATCCACGTACCAAAGCAAAGACCCCAGGGCTTAAGTGTAGTTAAACCATTTATTAACAACGGGTTAAGATTAATTTTCGCCCAAAGGCAGGGAACAACAAAAGGGAACAGCCCCTTCAACTGTAAACCCAAGTATACAGTCAGTTAGGGTTTTCAGGGTTCCTTTGATGCTCAGACCTGGAGTGCTACAATGGCATACTCAATCATAACTTCTGCAGCGGAGGTGCTCATGCCCATCGAAATCCCCCAGAAAGTCAAGCAATTCCTGAGTGAAAAAGCCTACGGCCATGTGGTGACGCGCAACCCGGACGGCAGCCCCCAGGTGAGTATGGTGTGGATGGACGTCGATGGGAACGACGTTGTCTTTAACACCGCAGAGGGGAGAATCAAGCCGCGAAACCTGCGCAGCGACCCACGCATCATCATCTCGGTCCAGAGTCCTGCCGATCCGCAGGTTCATGCTGTGTTCCACGGGACGGCCACTGTGACTGAGGAGGGAGCGGATCAGCACATCGACAAGCTGGCCGAAAGCTTTCTGGGTATGGACGAGTATCCGTATCGGACGCCGGGCGAAAAACGGCTGATTGTTCGGACTCAGGTGGATCGCATCGGGGGTTTCGGGCTCTAAAAGAAGGCGGAAAGCCTGAATGACTCCCCGCCCTGGACGATCAACGAATCCCTAGCAACGCCACGACTTCCGTTAGGAAAGCAATGAAGGGTTTCATCGTGCTCTCCTTGGTTATGGGGTAGGGACTCGGCTTACAGGAATTTCGGCTTGAAGGTTTTTGCGATCCGTTTGAGGGATTTTTTGAGCCTTCTGGTGGATTGGGTCTCCTCGGTTTTATCCAGGTCGATGGAAACCCCGCATTCACAGACGAGTTCATCGTGACTTTGCACCCATTTCATGGATTTCTTGGTCGACTTGCCGCAGTCCGAGCAAGGAATTGAGATTTCAACCTGGTCAATGATTCCCTTCATCCGTTCCTCCCAGGAAACCTAAATTTAGCGTCTTGTGGGTGTGCCGTTGTCCAAATGGTACGCCTGAAAGGCCTGTAAGGCAATCCAAAAGGGCCGAAGGAGGAACACTTTTAGATCGATGCCACGAGAAAACTTCTGTCCCCTTTGTTTCCCCATCCCCTTACCGAGGACCTGGATCGTTTATAGTTGGCGCTGAACATAACAGCATCATGGCAGGAGGTACGCATGAAAAACGAAAACTGGAAACCCTGGACACTTGGTGTAGTGGCATTGGCTGGGGTCGCGCTTCTTGGCGTGGCCACAGCGAAGGTCGGAGCGGGAGCCGGTCAGGCTAGTGGGGAAAGTAGTACAAGCCGCTTGTTCGCGGGATCAATCGATTTCCACGTGCACAGCCTTCCGGACATGGAGCCCCGGAACATGGATTCCGCCGATCTCGCGAGAATGGCAAAAGATCGCGGCATGCGCGGGCTTGTGCTCAAGAATCATTTCGATCCCACGGCATCACTCGCGTACACCGTGCGCAAGCAAGTGCCAGGCATCGAGACATTCGGCGGCATCGTCCTCAACCGCACCGTTGGTGGAATCAACGCCCGCGCAGTCGAGCACATGACGGAGGTGACTGGAGGGTGGGGACGCGTCGTCTGGTTCCCGACTCGCGACTCTGAGTATGCAGTCGCAAGGGAAGTTGCAAAAGATCCCAGCTTGAAGCGGCCCTTTGTGAGTGTGTCGAAGAATGGGGAGTTGCTGCCCGAGGTGAAGGACGTCATTGCCGTGATCGCCGAGCATCAACTGGTGCTCGAGACGGGTCACTCTTCGCCGCAGGAAAGCCTGCTCCTGCTCGCCGAGGGAAAGAAGCAGGGCGTCCGGCATATGATGGTGACGCATGCGCATGGGGCCTTCAAGATGAGCCTCGTGCAGATGCAGGAAGCCGTGAAACTGGGCGGCTTCATCGAATTCGTCTACAGAAGTATCCCGATGAAAGATGGTGCCAACGCGGAATTCACTCCATCCGCGTTGGTACAGTTGCTCCGGACGATTGGGGTGGAGTGCTGCGTGCTTTCGTCAGATCTTGGCAATCCGGCCTACGCCATGCCTACTGACGGTTTCGGCGAGTTCATGTCGAAGATGCTCGCGGCCGGGATGACCGAACGCGAGCTCGCTCATATGACGAAAGACAACCCCGCACAACTGCTTGGGCTTCCGGTGAACTAGGCGCTAGCACGGACACGGTGGCTTCAGCCGACCCGAGGTGACGTGCGGATACACACAGAGGACCCGTCATTTAACCGCTTTCATTATGACCAGCAGGACGCCCCCAATCAGTGGTACAGAAACACATGATTTCTTCCCACCCTATTTCGCAAGGAAAGACCCTGTATTCATGTAGGTTTTGAGGCCCGGGGTTGAAAGGATGTTTCGACCGCCTCAAATAGAGTAATGCCAACCGAACAAGAGCTATGTGTAACTTGTTGCGATTAAAGAGAAAGGAATGGTACGCCCGGCAGGATTCGAACCTGCGACCTACGGATTCGAAGTCCGGCGCTCTATCCAGCTGAGCTACGGGCGCGTAGTTTGATTCTAATGAACTTATCGATACAAACCCAAGGGAAGATCATACCATGCGTTTGCCTCATTTATTCAGTCCTGCTCCTTTTTTTCTCTCATGAATTTCTCCCAAATCTCGTCCGTGGCCGTCCTCAATAATCCAAGTAGCTTTTCATTACTGAGGTGTTCCTTCAATTGTGTGTTCCTGTCCGGTACTTCTTCCCTGATCAGTTCCGTCCATCTCTGAAAGGTTAACTCAGTCACCTGTAGCGCGTCCTCGTTGTCTAAACCTGAGGCGAGAGCTTCTTCAAGAATAACCTTCTTCAATTCCTCCTGAACGATCATTCCTTGGCCCCGGCTTTCTTGAGCAACTCTACGATTTCGCTTTGGCGGTTCCTTTCCGCCGTCATCAGGGCGGTCTGCCCATCATTGGCCCTGGCATTGACGTCCGTACCGACATCCAAAAGGGCTTGTACAATCTCAGTTTGGCCGTTGGCAACCGCAACAATAAGGGCACTCAGCCCATGACTGGACTGCGCATTCACGTCCGCGCCCGCATCCAAAAGGGCCTGCACAGTCTCGGTTTGGCCGTTCGCTACTGCTGCCATCAGGGCAGTCAACCCGTCATCGGCCTTCACATCCACGTCCGCGCCTGCATCAATAAGGGCTTGCACGATCTCAGTTTGGCCGCTCACTGCCATCATCAGAGCAGTCATTCCATAGTTCGTTTTCGCATTAATGTCCGCTCCTGCTTTCAACAACACTTGGACAGTGGAGAGAGCGCGGCGGCTTCCTGCCGCTCTCATTAAAGTGCTCCTGCCATCATTGTCCCTGGCATTCACATCCGCACCTGCTTCCAGCAAAACTTCCACTGTGGAAGTGTGTCCGTTAGACCCAGCCAGCATCAAATAGGAACTTCCATCCCCGGTCTTCTCGTTGACTTCAGCGCCCGCCTCGAGCAAAGCCACAACCTCTTCCCTTTCACCGTTCTGTGCCGCTTCTATCAACTCTGAATGAAGATTTCTCTCAGTTGGAAACTCTACAGGTTCCTCACCTCCAGCCTCCTGGAGTACTTCATCAGTTTCCTCGCTTGCGGAAGAACCATCAGGAACGTCCCGACTACAGGCGGTCAGGGAAATGAGCAGTGTTAAAACCAAGGTCATTAGGGTTCTGATGAGCATAAGGCAGCTCCTTGAGGAAAAGAGGAAGCGGTTGGGGTGGGCGACGGGGCTCGAACCCGCGGCCACAGGGACCACAACCCTGTGCTCTACCAACTGAGCTACGCCCACCATAACTCTCGTATTGTAGTGTGTCATGGGGCCGCGGAGCAAGCGAAGCAGCTCACTCCCCCTGACCTCCTGACCCTCTGACCTGGGACCTGAACGCCGCTCCGAGAGTGGCCTCTATCTGAGAACGGCCTCTACAGGAAACCTGTAATCTACGTCGTTTGTACCTAAGTGTCTCGTTCCATAAATACGATGATGTTTGCTGATGGGGCTTGCGAGGGGAGATCAAGGAG
>CBDUTA010000127.1:0-9327 GCA_965369785.1 uncultured bacterium | reverse complement strand
GCTGAGATCGAGAAGGTCATCACTCCCAAGAGCAAGATCCTCATCGTGCTGACCCCTAACAATCCAACCGGAAGCGTCTTCCCAAAAGAAACCCTGCACGCCATCCTGGAGTTGGCCATAAAGCACAACATCACCTTGATCTCCGATGAGGTCTACGAACACCTGGTCTTCGATGGGGTGAGACATAACAGTCTCATTTCCCTTCCCGGTGCCAAGGATCATGTCGTTCAGGTCAACAGTTTCTCCAAGACTTATGCCATGACCGGCTTGAGGGTGGGATACCTGGCAGCCTCCAGCGATAAGCTGATCCACTTCTTGAAGTACCACCATACGATCAACATCAGTGCCAACGTTCCCTCCCAGATGGCTTGCATCGCCGCCCTGAAAGGTCCTCAGGATTGTGTAGAGGAAATGCGACAGGTCTACCTGAAAAGGCGGGACCTATTAGTGAAAGGACTCAACGACATCCCCGGAATTCACTGCGAATCCCCGAAGGGGACGTTCTTTGCCTTCGCCGATATTCGGGAGCTTGGTGTTCCCTCCCTGGAGTTCGCCCAATACCTGGTAACAGAAGCGGGCGTGGTGTTAACCAATGGAAGCGGCTTTGACTATGAAGGCTTCATCCGGCTTTCCTTTGCCGTCGAGACCGAGAACATCATTGAAGCCATGGATCGGATGAAAAAGGCGGTCGCAGAAATGCCCGCCAGTCTGAAAGCATAACCGGCCGGAGACCGTCGGCCGGAGGCCGGAAATTCAAAATCTCAAATTCAAAACTGGAACTTGGAACGAGGAATCCGCGCGTAGCGCGCTCCGACTGCACGAACGCACGACTCTACTGCAGGACGATTCGGGTATCCAGTGCCAGTGCTCCTTCTGTGTTGACCAATACCGGGTTCAGATCCACTGAACCCACTTCAGGGTTTTCCGTTCCCAATGCACAAACCGCCAGGATCACCTTCTTGAGGGCATCCATGTTCGCCTTGGGCTTCCCTCGGAAGCCACCGAGCAGCTTGTGTCCCTTGACTTCACTCAACATGTCTTCGACCTCTTGTTCTCCCACAGGACACAGTCGAAAACTGACGTCCTGATAAACCTCAACAAAGATACCGCCAATCCCGAACATGACAACCGGACCAAAGACCTCGTCTCGTTTCAGGCCCACGATCGTTTCCACGCCCTCACCCGCCATTTTGGCGATCAACTGTCCCTTGATTTGGGCCTGGGGGCTGTGTTGTTTCACACTCTTGACGATCGAATCATAGGCTTCCACCAGCTGCTCCCGGGCCTGAATCCCAACCCGAACTCCGCCCACATCCGACTTGTGGAGAACCTGGGGGGATACCACTTTCATGACCACGGGATAACCCAGTTTCTCGGCGATGGAGATCGCTTCCTCTTTGTTTGCAGCCAGATCGGCCTCGGGCAAGGAGAGCTGGTAACTCAGACACACTTCTGCGGCCTCATCTTCCAGAAGAAACCCTCTGTTCTCTTCCCGGGCAAGATGGTAATACTTCAAGAAAAGTTCTCTACCGTTCATTGATCCTCACCTTCATCCTCAATGCATGATTCGTATAGAGCCTGCATTTTAACCCTATCTTCGCTCCCAGGGAAAATGGGTAGTCTGTTCCCTCCCTTCCCCGTTATAATGCCCGAACCATGGAAACTGACACGAGCGCAATCACTTTATCTTTTGATCTCACATCTTCGGCCGGATCCGAGAGGGCCCAGTTGAACATCAGCGAAGCCGTCATCGCCGGTTGGACGGGCCGGGATGCAGAGGCCGTGGAACAACACATCCGTGAGCTTGAAAAACTTGGAATTCAACGTCCGGCTTCCACCCCCATCTTCTACCGGGTGGCGGCGGCCCGCCTGACCACTGCCGGAGAAATTCAGGTTGTAGGTGAAGAGTCCAGCGGTGAAGTGGAGGTTATCCTGGTCCAGCAATCGGGCCAGCTCTGGGTAGGGGTCGGATCGGACCACACCGACCGCGAAGTGGAAACCTACGGAATCACTGTTTCCAAGCAAGTTTGTGACAAGCCTGTGGCCCCGGTCCTCTGGCCCTACGCTGAGGTTGCGGAACATTGGGACCAGATGATTCTTCGCTCATACGCGGGGAACAAAAGAGAGCTGTATCAAGAGGGACCGGTGGCCAAGATGCTTCCACCCACGGATCTGATTGCACGCTACACCGAAAGGGACAGCCTTTCCGACGGCACCCTGATGTTCGGGGGTACCCTGGCAACCCTGGGTGAGGTTCAGCCCTCTGACAGGTTCGAGCTGGAGCTGGAGGACCCCATCCTCAATCGACGGATCACCCACGGTTACGACATCCGCACGCTCCCCATCTTGGGTTGAGCCAGCCCAGTAACAGTAGAATCGCGTTACCGGCAGCACCTTTGACTCAGACAGGCGACTACGATCACACGGGATCGTAGTAATGGATCTCGTAAAGGAGACAGCCGTCCACAGACTTGAAGGGGCCGTGGAAGGCTCCCGGAGGGCGGCAGGCGTAGGTGTTGGGACTGAAGGTTTCACCACCCTCACCTTGCTCGTCGTTGCCTACGATCAGTTCCCCGGAGAGGAGATAAACTTCCTCCCAATACTCGTGAACAAAGGGCACCGTTGAGTAGGCACCGGGAAGGAAGCGCAGAAGTCGGGTGCGGTGCCCCCTTTTATTCTCCTCATCGAGACGACCCGACAGAATCTTCTGCTGGATACCACTGGGATAGCCTTCGGGGACTTCCCATCCTTCGTCCAGGTTCAAAGTGTAAAATTCCTTGTGCTCTTTCTCAATCGCCATATTTATAAATTCCTCCTTGCTAACCGGGATTATTCAAAATGCCGACTAGAAAATCTCCGGCCACTCCCGGGTCACCTTCTCCTTCACCTCCGGGCTGGGCTCGACCACCTTCGGAAACTCATTTCGAAGCAGCCTGCCAAAGGGTTTGGTGGCGAAGATGATTCCTCGGCTGCCGGTGTACTCCAGCATATCTCGGGAAGGATCATGTTCGGCAAGCGGATCCACCGGAGTCCCAATGGTTTCTGAAATGATATCGATTCCGGTGGCCGGATCGCTGCGGGAGCACATGGCCCAGATCACATCGTCAAGGTTGGTGGGATCGATGTCATCGTCAACCACCACCACATAGCGACCTGCCACGGCCCCCGGTCTGCATTGACAGGCAATATACCCGGCCATGCGGTCATGTCCCGCAAACATTTGTTTAATCGAGACCACGGTAAAGGCCCTGGAGTATCCAGCCTCATGGCACCACACACCCTTCACCCCTTGAATCCCTGCTTTCTCCAGGATGTCCCAGATCAAGGCCGCCCTCACGGGACACCTGAAGTAGCTGTAGTCGTGAGGCGGGCGGCCTGCACAGGTACCCAGAAGGATCGGATCGTTTCTATGATAGACGGCTTCGACCTTGACGGTGGGAGCCTGGTTAGCGGTTGCCATGGAGTAATAACCGATGAACTCCCCCAAAGGCCCCTCGGTAGTGGGCTCGTTCACGATATATCCTTCAATGGCCACTTCACTGTCAGCTGGAATGGGAAGGCCGGTAACGGGCCCTTTGATCACCTCATAGGGCTGCTCGCTGACCGCACCCGCGAAGGCCAGCTCAGACACTCCCTGGGGAGCTTCGATTCCCGCAAACATCAACGCCAGCGGGTGATGACCGAAAGATACCGCCACCGGGCATGGCTTTCCGGCATCCCAGTACTTCTTGACCATAAACCTGCCGTGACGAACCGCTTCAAAAAGTATGGACAAAGTATTTTTGTCCTTCAGCATCATGCGATAGGTCCCCACATTCACCCAGCCGGTTTCCAGGTCGCGAGTCATCACCGCATCGGCCGTACCGATATAACGCCCGCCGTCATGGACAAACCACTTGGGTGCGGGAAACTTGAACATATCCACGTCCTGCACGGTGTTCTCCAGGAGCGGGGCATCCTCGACATAGCGGGGAGAATACTCATCGATTTTTTCACTCGCCGACTTGAGTCGATCTTTGAGGACCTTGACCAGTTCCAGATCACTCAGGGTAGGGGGCAAACCCAGGGTCAAGGCCATCCTTCTCGAGTCCAGCAGTGAACCGGTGAGAACCCGGAATCCTTCCGGATATCCCTTGATCTTGTCAAAGAGCAGGGTGTATTTGTTTTTCTTAGCGTTGATGTCGGTGATGGCTCCGATTTCCTGGTCCCAATCGGCACCTTCCACTGTTTTCAGAAGGCCTGACGACTCCACCCCATCAAGCCAGGAACGAACATCCCGCCTCGGACTCTGATCCGGCTTGAGCACTTTTTCGCGGCCTTTCACTTCACTCATAGAGATAATCCTCCAAATGATTCAACACCCGATTGAGGCCCTCTAAAGTAACGAATCACCGGGCCAAGGTCAATGCGTGGGTAAAAGAGGAAATGGACCAACCTGGGAGTTCAAAAGATTCCGATTCACCCGACAAAAGATGGCGGCGGAAAGAGGCTGTCGCGAAGCCAAAACATCGACTAAATCGATCAAATAACTGTTTGCAAAATCTCCTCATGAGAAAAATCTAGAAGTGATATCGAGGCCGTGTGGAAAATTCTGTGGATAAGGTGTGTGCTCTCCGCCAGGAAAACACGCCCACGGACCCTCTGAAGAAAATCCGTTTCTTGCACATTTCATGTGCAAAGAAATTTTTGTTTTTACCCCTTGTTTCAGATCCGTAAGTGAGTAGAATTGAAATTGTCCCAAGGGGTAAAAGCAACGAGTCGAAACCCTGAGGCGGCGACCCTGAGTTGGTAAGATCCACTCCCCGGCTTCGGTCGGGAAAGCGAGGAAGCTAACAAGGGGAAAAGCCAAAGCCAGCTTGCTTCGGTAAGCCAGCAGCGGCAAAATCGAGCTGGGAAGAAAACCCACTCTCTTCGGAAAGCGGGGAACATAACCCAGTCTTGGACGCAGGCCGGGAACTTCCGTCTTGATGAGATTCTCGAAAGGGAGGAATCTAGGCGGAAAGGCGATCTCCGTTTCCGGGTCATCGGTTGGTTCTTCGGAGTCGGTCGGTGGTTCCAGAGACAGGGTCACCACTTAAGAAGCAGAGAAACCGATTTTTAACGAGGTCGGGAGAGAGAGCTTCTCGAGCCAACAGGAACGACTCTCGCTGATATCACTTGGGACACTTTTTTGTCCATTCTTTTTCCCCTGTTTCACCTTGTGATCGACCCACAAATTCCCACCGTGACAGTGATCCGCATTTACATGCTTGGTTGGACCGGAAGACTGTTGCCCAGATGATGCATCAATTCTCTGCTGCAGTGACGCCGCCTTCATCTGAGTGCAGTGAAGAAATCATCCGGGGTGCTGCACCGCCCGTGTTGCGGGACCCGCAGGCGGGTGGTCAACATTCCCGTAGAGTTCAGCCGGTGGCTCGTCACCAGGCGCCGACCCGAACCTCATGAGCGGTACCCTCTTGATCCCTGTGGCTTCGGGTTTACCATCCTAACTGCTCGGGCGAGCCACCGGTTCGCCCCTACCTTGCTTCGGGACAAGAACCTATGCATAATCCGGGCTTTAATGGGCTGAGATTTGGGGGCCCTACAGAACCTTCACAATCGAAGCCACTAAGGAGTGAGAGTCAGGTGGAAAAGATCCCGGTCGAAATTTTAGGCGCCACGGGTGCGGTAGGACAAAAGTTCATTCTGCTTTTGTCCGATCATCCCTGGTTTGAAATCCGAAAGTTGGCCGCTTCCCAGCGATCATCCGGCAAACGATATCAAGATGTCGTGAACTGGGTACAGGAGAGGCCTATTCCGGACCCCATCCAAGGAATGATGGTCAAGGATTGTGAGCCGAATCTCGAGTGTAAGATTGCCTTTTCCGGTTTGGATTCCTCAGTCGCTGGAGAGGTGGAAGAAGCCTTCGCCCAGGCAGGGTATTGGGTGTTTTCCAATGCCAAGAACCACCGCATGGATTCAGATGTTCCGATGGTCATTACCGAACTCAACCCCGAGCACCTGAATATCATCCCCCACCAGCAGAAAAATCGAGGTTGGGAGGGAGCCCTCATCACCAACGCCAATTGCTCGGCCATCGTTTTGGCTCTTTCCATTGGACCGCTTCATCAGATGTTTGGACTGGAAACGGTTCATGTGGTCACCTTTCAGGCCCTCTCAGGCGCCGGCTATCCAGGTGTTGCCTCGCTGGACATCCTGGGCAATGTCATTCCTTTTATTTCCGGAGAGGAAGAAAAGATCGAAAGTGAGACCCAAAAAATCCTGGGTGCCCTGGATAAGAATCAATTTAGTCCGGCCCCATTCACAGTTAGCGCCCACGCTAATCGCGTCCCTGTTGAGGAGGGCCACCTGGAATGTGTTTCGGTCAAACTGAAGCAGCAAGCTGGGCCGGAGGAAGTGATTCGATGTTGGCAGGAATTCAGAGGATCCGAACATGAATTGAACCTTCCCTCAGCCCCGCAACAGCCCGTGGTGGTGGTTGCAGAAAAGGACCGACCCCAGCCTCGTCGGGACGTCTGGAAGTACGAAGGAATGAGTGCTCTGGTGGGACGGGTCCGCCCTTGCCCTCTGTTTGATATCAAGTACGTTGTGCTTGGCCACAATACGATTCGGGGAGCCGCAGGAGCCTCACTGCTCAACGCAGAGCTGGCTCTCAAAAAAGGGATGCTCAATGGGCTCAGCGCGCCAGCAGGCGGAGGCCTCTGAAAAAAGCACGAAAGCACGAAAGACTATGAGAGTGACCCTTATCGGCTACGGGAAAATGGGGAAAATGGTGGAACAAGTGTGCCAGGATCAAGGCCACGAAGTCGTCCACACCATCGATATCGACAATCTCCCCTCCAAAGCTGGTTTTTCGGGGGAATGGGTGAAGAAAACCGATGCCCTCATCGATTTCTCAGTGGCGGCGGCGGTAGTGACTCACGTTGAGAATGCTGCTCGCGCAGGAATTCCCATTGTTATAGGAACCACGGGTTGGAATCAGGACCTGGAGAAGGTCGGCCAGATCGTTGACACCCAGGCTGGATCCTGCGTCTACAGCAGCAACTTCAGCATGGGAGTTCAGGCTCTTTTTTATCTGACCCGTCAGGCGGGAAAGCTGATTTCCGGTTTCCAGGATTTCCATCCCTTTATTGAGGAGACTCATCATACTCAAAAAGTCGATGCGCCCTCGGGCACGGCTCTAACCCTGGGCGATATTCTCAAGGAATCGTATGACTCGGAGATACCCACATCGAGCCTGCGGGCCGGTTTTTTTCCGGGAAACCATGTTGTGGGTTTCGACTCACCCTTTGATACCCTGAGGCTGGAGCACCGGGCAAGAAGCCGGGAGGGTTTTGCCCGAGGAGCAGTTTTTGCTGCCCAGTGGCTCCAGGGCAAAACCGGCTTGTATCGTTTCGAAGACGTCCTTTTTGGTGAAGAGCAATGATAGATCTAAAAGGTTGTGGCACTGCCCTGGTAACCCCTTTTCAATCCGATACCCAGCTGGATCTGGAAGCCTATCGAAAACTGATCCGCTGGCAGTTGGATTCCGGCATCCACTTTCTGGTTCCTTCCGGAACCACCGGCGAAAGCGTCACTTTAAATGAAGAAGAATACCGTCTGGTGATTCGAACCTGCGTAGAAACGGCAGCAGGTAAAGTGCCTGTGGTGGCAGGTGCCGGAACCAACAACACGGCCCAGGCCATTCACCTGGCTACTATTGCCCAGCAAGAGGGAGCCGACGCCCTCCTGGCGGTAACTCCCTACTACAACAAACCGACCCAGGAAGGTCTTGTTCGTCATTTCAGTAAAATTGCCGAGTCGATCAGTTTGCCCGTCGTTCTTTACAACGTACCGGGCCGTACGATCATCAACATCACAGCAGAAACTGCCCTTCGATTAGCCCAAGTCGACAACATCATTGCCGTCAAGGAAGCCAGTGGAGATCTCGGTCAAGTCATGCAAATCCTCAACCGGCGGCCTTCAGACTTTGTGGTTCTCTCCGGAGACGACAGCCTGACCCTTCCCATAATGGCCATGGGTGGGGAAGGCATCATCTCGGTGGCCAGCAATTTAATTCCAGCCGAAATGTCCCAAATGGCTGACCTGGTCCTGGGTGGGAAATGGGAAGAGGCTCTAAAAATACACTATCGATATCTCGACCTGATGGAGCTCAACTTCATCGAAAGCAGCCCCATTCCCGTCAAATATGCACTTTCTCGCATGGGCAGGCTGGAAGAAGTCTACCGGCTTCCCTTGTGCCCGCTCAGCGACACCGGCAAGAAAGTGATGGATCAAGAGCTCGACAAGCTCAACTTGGTGAGTTCCGGTGATTGAGACCATTGAAGGGCTCTTTGAAAAGGATCAATTTGACGCCGAGGACAGAAATGTCCTCGAATCGTTCCTGGATCAACTGGACCAGGGAACGGTGCGTGCGGCCGAAAGGGTCGAGGGGCAATGGAAGGTCAACACCTGGGTCAAGAAAGGGATCCTGGTCGGATTCCGCATGGGGGTGCTGACCGATCGATCCATCGATGAGCATTTCCGCTTTTTTGATAAGGACACCTTTCCGCTGAAGTCGTTTCAACTCAGCTCGGGGGTCCGAATTGTTCCGGGCGGTTCCGCCGTGCGGCGCGGAAGTTATGTCTCCAAGGGCGTCACCTGTATGCCCCCCATGTACATTAATGTCGGCGCCTACGTGGGTGAGGGCACCATGGTCGATTCCCATGCCCTGGTCGGATCGTGTGCCCAGATAGGGAAACGAGTTCATTTGAGCGCCGCCGCTCAGATTGGAGGCGTGCTGGAACCGGTGGGTGCGCTTCCCGTGATTATTGAAGACGAGGTTCTTGTGGGTGGGAATTGTGGAGTCTATGAGGGAACGATTGTCCGCCGCGCGGCGGTCCTGGCCGCAGGTGTCATACTGACTCGGGGAACCCCGGTGCACGATCTCCCTCGGGAAACCGTGCACCGAGGTGACGCCGAGAACCCCCTCGAAATTCCCGAGGGTGCGGTGGTGGTGCCCGGGACTCGGCCCGTGTCTTCCGGCTATGGAAAAAGCCAGGAACTCTCCCTATACACTCCAATCATCGTGAAATACCGGGATCAAAAAACTGAGAAATCGGTCCAACTGGAAGAACGGCTCAGGTAGGAGAAATAGGAGACAGGAGACAGAAGCTAGCAATCACCGTTCACCATTCAGGCAAGTTCCAGTTGAACCTTTTCCCCGCGCTCAACACCCAGAAGGTCAGCAGCCCTTTGTGTTTTTGCGGCAATCTCATAGTAGCCGCTACTGCCCAAAAGGGCGAAAATCTCTCCTGGAGCAGCTTGGGCATAATAGCTGTAGTGGTG
>CBDUTA010000126.1:0-9359 GCA_965369785.1 uncultured bacterium | reverse complement strand
ATCCACTGCAGATCATCGATGAGTATGGAACGGATGCGATGCGCTTTACACTGGCGGTGATGGCGGTTCCCGGAACGGATATCCCCTTTTCCATCAGTCGGATGACCGGGTACCGTGCATTCTGCAACAAGATCTGGAACGCTTGTCGCTTCCTGCTGTTGAACTTGGACCAGGAAGAGCCAATCAGTGAGCAGGAAGTGGATCAGCTGAGGCAAAGAAAACAACTGGATTTGGGGGAGCGTTGGATCCTCAGCAGGTTGCAACAGGTGATCGCTGAAACCAATAAAAATCTGGAGAATTTTCGTTTTCATGAGGCCAGTAATAACCTTTACCATTTCTTCTGGCACGAGTTCTGCGACTGGTTCATCGAATTGGCAAAGATCGGTTTTACCAGTGAGAATGTGGAAGAGAGCAGAAAAACCGGCCGTCTCATGGCCTATGTTCTGGAAAGCTGCCTGAGGCTGTTGCATCCCTTTATTCCGTTCATCACCGAAGAGTTGTGGCAGGACCTTCCCCATTCCGGGTCCTCAGTCATGGTGGCCCCCTACCCGGAAGCTCACCAGGAATGGGTGGATCCAGTCGCTGAAAAGGAGATGGAGGGACTTCAGGAGTTGGTGATTGCCATTCGGACGTCCAGGTCGGAGAATAGCATCGATCCACGAAAGAAGTTGCCGCTGCAGCTGTTGTGCAAGTCGGAGTATCAGAATTTTCTCGAATCGCAGCTGGTCCCTATCAGAAATTTGGCCCATCTGAAGGAGGTGGAATTTGTCTCCCATCTGGAGACAGGAGGACTGCGGGTTCAAGGAGTTTCTCGAATAGCCGATTTCGTGCTTATTTTGGACGAGGTCATTGATCTTGAAGCGGACCGCACACGTTTGAGCCAGCAGATCGATCGTTCTACGGTGAAAGTCCAACAACTGCAAAAGAAGCTGGAAAATACGGATTTTCTCGAAAAGGCCCCTGAGCACGTGGTTGTTGGGGCCCGCCGCCGTCACCAGGAAGCGGTCGAGCAGCTCCAGAGACTACAGGCAAAACTGGATGGACTTTCTCAGCCTTGATCCGCTTTTAAAACAAGCCCTCAAAGAAGACTTGGGTCGTGGAGATCTCACCACTGAGGCCATCCTCGAAAGAACCGAATCTTCGGGAGAGGGGTCCATCCAGGCTCAAGCTGCGGTTTTGGCCAAGGAAAAGTTGATCTTGGCCGGATGGCCTGTCTTCATGCGTATTTTTCAACTCATGGATGAGATTGAGGCTGAAGTCTATTTTGAAGAAGGCGCCCATGTGGATCGGGGGACAACCGTGGGGAAGCTGCAGGGTAAGGCCGCCGTACTGCTTCAGGGTGAGCGCGTGGCTTTGAATTTTCTGCAGCGCATGAGCGGGGTGGCTACTCTCACTCAGAAATATGTGCACTTGGTTGCCCACACCCAGGCAAGAATTTTGGATACACGTAAGACTACGCCTTTGTGGCGGAGCCTGGAAAAGTATGCCGTGAGAAAGGGAGGAGGGCTGAATCACAGGTCAGGCTTGTACGATGGAATTCTTATTAAGGAAAACCATATAGTAATGGCGGGAGGCATTGAAGCGGCACTGGATGCCTGCCGGGGTCCCATGGAGGTCGAAATTGAGGTCAGGAATTTCGAAGAGCTTTCCCAGGCCATCGATGCCGGAGCAGAGAGGGTGCTTTTGGACAATATGACTCCAGGAGAAGTTCAGAAAGCGGTCGAAATAACCAAGGGTCGCTGTGTGCTGGAGGTTTCTGGAGGTGTCCACGAAGGTAATGTTGTTGAATATGCTGAGACCGGAGTTGATTTCATCTCTCTGGGGATCTTGACCCACTCCTCTCCCTCGGTGGATTTTAGTGTCTCGCTCCAGAAATACGATGACGTTAAGGGAACGAGATACTAGCCCGGATTATGAACTCCCATGAGCTCTGAGACTCACCAGGAGAGTAAACTCTTCAAGCAATTCGACTATCTGCACCGTGTGGATTCCACCAACGACTACTTGAAAGCCTTCGTCGAGGAAGGTGAGACTCGGATGGTGGTAGCCAGAGAACAAGTGTCGGGTAAAGGACGCGGCGAACGCAGTTGGTATTCACCCCCCGAAGAAGGCCTCTATTTATCCTACCTGTTGTTTCCCCCATGGCAGGTAAAGCGCTCCCCCTTTTTGAACATGCTCTCGGGTTTGGCTGCGGTTTTGGCCATAAGGGAGGAGGGCTCCTCGAGTCTTCAACTTAAACTGAAACGTCCCAACGACATCTTGATCGGAGGAAAGAAAGTGGGTGGGATTTTGATCGAGATGAGCAGTATGCAGGATCGAATTCTTTGGGCGATCGTTGGAATTGGAGTCAATCTCTATCAGAAAGACTTTCCCGAGGATTTGCCCCAGGCAACATCTCTTGCTCAGGAAGGAGTGACGGTCAGCCATCCGCTCGACTTTTGTGGTCGTCTTACCGAACAGTTCGAACGCCTTTACCGACAGCTTGAAAAGGGGAAGTGGGAAATCATTCAAGCTGAATTTGAAAAGCAACTATGAGTATTTTCAACTATCAGGAACAACCCGGCTATCTCAAGCGGCTGAAAGAGGCGCTTCAGACCACCAAGGATGAAATCGGTCATAAAATGAACCAGGTGATAGGAACGGCTGAGAGTCCCGTTACCGAGGATCAGCTCGAAGAACTGGAGAACATCTTGATCGGTGCCGATATAGGTGTGCAAACAACCTTGAAAATCGTTGAAAAAATGCGAGAGGAGACCCGTGGGCAGCGGATCATAACCCGTCACAAGGTCAAGAGAATGATTCGGGAAGAGATGCTGGATATCCTGAAATCCAGCCAGGGTCCATCCCCTGAGAGTCTTTCACCCTCCCGTCCTCAGGTCGTCTTTGTTGTCGGGGTCAACGGTGTCGGGAAGACCACCACCGTAGGTAAGTTGGCTCATCGTCTGAGTCAAGAGGAGAAGAGCGTATTGGTTTGTGCCTCGGACACCTTTCGGGCGGCGGCAGCGGAACAGTTGACGATCTGGGCCGTGCGCACCCAAGCGGATATCGTCAAGCAATCCCCGGGAGCCGATCCGGCGGCCGTGTTGTTTGATGCGATTACGGCCAGTAAAGCGAGAAACACGGATGTCCTTCTTGTCGACACGGCCGGTCGGCTCCACACCAAGACCCACCTCATGCAGGAAATCGAGAAAATGAAGCGTATTGCCGGGCGAGAGGTCGAAGGAGCTCCTCACGAGATCTTTTGGATCCTGGATGCCACCACGGGGCAAAACGGCCTCAGCCAGGCGCGAGAATTTTTCGAGACGATTGGAATCACGGGAATTATCGTCACCAAACTCGATGGAACGGCTAAAGGGGGGGTCGTGGTCGCTATTGCCAAGGAACTCAAGATCCCCATTCTTTACATCGGAGTGGGAGAGAGTCAGGAAGATCTTATCCCTTTCTCAGCTGAGGGTTTTGTCGATTCCCTGGGACTGGCGGAGGAGTTTTGAAAGGAAGGCGAAGTCGGGACAACCAGCCGCCCCTCTTACAACCCGCGGGATTATAGGTGTACCAGCAGTAGGAATTGTACGGCCGGAATATTCCGGATCTCTTCCATCACCTCTTCAGAAATCTCACCGTCGGTATTCACCACCCCCACGGCATGAGCGCCATCTCCGTTCCGACCCAGCACAAAGGAAGCGATGTTGATATTGGCCTTACCCAGGATTGTGCCCACCAGCCCGATGACTCCCGGGGTATCCTGATTTCGGATGAAAAGGATGTGTTCCCCAAGCTCAGTTTCAATGGGGATGCCATCAATGGAGACCAAGCGATAGTTGCCCTTATGTAAGATAGCTCCCTCGATCCACTCTGTTTTTTCTGGAGAACGCAATTGGATACTGATCAAATTGGAATAGCTGCGCTGCCGGCTGCTCACCGTTTCGATGACTGATATGCCCCGTTCTTCGGCATAGTTTCGGGCATTCACCTGGTTGATTTCTTCCGACAGGATAGGTTTCAGTATTGCTTTGAGAATGTAATTACTGATCGGTTTGTAATTCAACTTGGCGAAGTCACCATAGTAGCGGATGCCGATCTCTGAGAGACGGATGGGGGAAATCTGGCTGATGAAGGAACCTAGTTTTTCAGCCAAACCCAGATAGGGCTGCACTTGTTCTAATTCCTTGGGCGTCATGGAGGGGAAGTTGACCGCGTTTACGATAACTTCATGCTTCAGGTAGGCGGCTACCTGCTGGGCGATTTCGTAACCCACCTTGGACTGTGCTTCGACCGTTGAGGCAGCGATGTGAGGAGTCAGTACCGTGTGACTTGAGGCGAGAAGTCGAGGATGAACGTTTGGCTCGTTCTCGAAAACATCCAGGGCAGCGCCTCCCAGATGCCCTTTCTCCAGTGCATCGGCGAGATCCTCTTCCACCACGAGGTCACCCCGGGCAGCATTGATCAGGAGCGCTCCTTTTTTCATCAACTTTAAGGTGTCCTTACAAATCATTCCCTTCGTTTTCTCATTCAGTGGAGCATGCAGACTGACAAAGTCAGCTTCGGATAAAACTTCTTCCAAAGTTCGGAGTTCGACACCCAGATCGCGGGTGTAGTCCTCGCTGACGAAAGGATCATAAGCCAGGACCTTCAGGTTAAACGATGGTGCCCGTTGGGCTATGAGGGAGCCGATCTTTCCCAATCCGACAAGGCCCAAAGTTTTATTGTGGAGCTCTTGTCCAATAAAGGCCTTCTTGTTCCAAACCCCTGATCGCAAGGAAGGATCGGCGAAAGGAATCTTACGGGCCAGGGCCAGAAGTAGGGCAAAGGCATGCTCTGCGACACTGATGCTGTTTCCGCCTGGAGTATTCATCACCACCACGCCTTTGTGGGTGGCGGCTTCCAGATCGATGTTGTCAACACCCGCGCCTGCGCGCCCGATCACGCGAAGTTGGGAGGCCGCCTCGATAACTTCTTGAGTGACTCGAGTCTTACTGCGAACAATCAACCCCTCAACGTCACGGATTTCCGACAATAAGGCGTCCAAGGAAAGGTCGGATCGGCAAATGACTTCAAGTTCGGGCTGTTGTTTCAGGTAATCCACTCCCTCTTCTGAGAGTGGATCTGTAATCAAAATTTTCATGATGGTTCGTGAATACCCGCCTTCGTATGCTTTCCGTGTTCTTGCATACCGGAAGCCTCAATCATAGCGGCTCGAACGCTGCTACCCAGTTCAATCTCCGTTCCCATCTTAATCAGGCAGAGTTCGATAGCGGAGAGCACTGAGAACACATCGAGTAAGTCAAAATAACCCAAATGAGCAATTCGAACAATCTTGTTTTTCAGTTCACCTTGTCCACCCGCCACTTTGATTCCGAATTCAGCTTCGAGTTTCTTCGCCAATTCAGCAGCAGCTACGCCATCTGGAGGAATGGCTGCCGTCACAGCGTTGGCTGGAGAGGAGGAGAGGATCCTGAAGCCCAGTGCCCAAAGCCCTTTTCGAGTACTACGGGCCATCAGTTCGGCCTCAGCTGATACCCGTTCGGGACCCTGGCGAAGGATTTCCCGGGTTGTTTCGTTCAGGCCCACGATCAATGAGATCGCAGGCGTAAAAGCACTCTGGCCTTTCCGCTGTTGACGTACCTCCTGGAGCAAATTGAAGTAGTAGGAAGGAGAGGAGTTGGTTTCGATTTTAGCAAGCGCTCTGGGACTGAGCGCCAGGAAAGACAAACCCGGGGAGAGAGCAAAAGATTTTTGAGATCCGCTAATGACGATATCGAGGCCCCACTGGTCTGTCTCCACGGGCTGGGTCAGCAAAGCTGTGATGGCGTCGACCACGATAAACACCTGGGGGAATTTGGCGCCAATCCGTTGGGCGATCGTCTCCAGATCGTGGGAAGTAGCCGTCGAGGTTTCACATCCTTGAATGAGAACCGCCCGGATCTCTGGATTGCGCTCCAGCGCTGCACAGATTTCCTCTGCTGAGGCCGCCTTTCCATATTTTTTCTCAAGAGAGGTGCAGGGTATGCCGTGACTTTGGCAGATATCGACCCACCGCTCGCCAAACTTTCCGGTCACAACAGCAAGAGCAGGGTCATCCGGAGACAAGAGATTAGACACAGCCGCTTCCATAGCTCCCGTCCCAGAGGATGTCAAAAGGACAATATCGTTCTCGGTCTTGAAGATCTTCTGCAGATTTCGACGAGTCTCCAGAAACAGTTCCGTGAATTGGGCCGTCCGATGGTGAATAAGGGGACGCGACATCGCGAGCTGAGCCTCGGGCATCAGTGGAGTGGGTCCCGGCGTAAATAGTCTCGTTTTTCGCATCGGCAAAGGATACTACAGAACCTGCTGAGGGGACATTGGTGCTCCCTGTTGTTGGTTACATGCGCAACGGCCCGGCAGGCTAAAGCCTGCGGCTCCGACTGCGTTACCGGGAACACTCAGGACCTTCGCTTAGCGAGGATCATCAGAGCCGTGGGCTTTAACTAAGCCCACGGGACCTGTATGTGGGTTGCCTTGACCTGGCGGTCTATTCTTTCTTATCATCGGAACCCCATGTTTCATCCTGTCTGGATTTGTGTTGCTGCTTGGTTTGTCCCTGGTGCCGGCCATCTGTTGCTGAAGAAGTGGGGACGAGGGATCGCCTTTTTCATGGTCATCATGGTCTTGTTTGTCTGTGGTCTGGCCATGGAAGGGAGGCTGTTTGGCTTCAGCCCTGGATTTTTTGGGATTCTCAAATTTTCTGCAGGCGCTGGTGCTGGATTCCCCTATGTTTTGGGAAAGTTGATGGCCTGGGGAGAGGGCAATGTTCCCGGTTACGGATACGAGTACGGGAATACTTTTCTGTTCACAGCCGGCCTACTCAACATGCTCCTGGTGGTGGATGCTTTCGATATAGCACGGGGTCGAAAACAGTGAATCACTTTATCGCCGTCTCCATTCTATCCGTGTGCATTGCCACCGTGTTCACATTGATTACGAAAGAGACTCAGAAAGAACGCATTCGTTATTTTCTCACTCTGTTGGGGTATATGGTGGTGGGCTCGTTTGTGGGTGCTTGGATCATGTATAGTGTTCCCTAACTTTGGGACGAGCCACTAGCTTTCACTACTGGGTGCCGGCCTTTCTCTACGCCGCACTCATCTTTCTTCTTTCCCACCAGAGCGATCCTCCAGGGGCACAAGTCGTCCCTGACTATACGGCCCACTTTTTCGAATACGCCCTCTTCGGACTGACCCTGACATGGGGAGAGACTTCGGGATTCCACCGACCTCTGACCTCAAAGAGTGCGGTCATGCTGGGGGTGATCGCCGCCCTGTATGCGATCGGCGACGAATTCCATCAATCTTTCGTTCCCAATCGAGTGGCATCCTCAGGTGACATTGCAGTGGATATTTTGGGAGTCGCAGCCTGTGTGGGTGCGGTTTGGGTGACGCGAAAAGGAAAGTGGCGTTGAAGTACAAGGAAAAGCGAGATTTTTCCGAAACCCCTGTAGCCCTGCCGAATCACTTTGAGCGGAGATTGGCAGATCGACCCTTTCGACCTCCCCTATGGCTGAGTGGTGGATATGTTCAAACGCTTGCCGCGTCGCTCTTGAAGCGTAACTTTTCTTGGGGATGGGGGAACGCTGAGGAACACTTCGTGGATTTAGGGGACGGATCGCGCGTGCGATTGATTTGCGCCTGGCAGTCCCCTGATGCCCCCACCCTTGTAGTCCTGCATGGAACAGGAGGATCCAGTGCCTCCACCTATATGCAGGGGCTTTCCCACAAGGCTTACCGGGAGGGCTGGAATGCTGTTCTCGTGAATCTCTATAACACCAATCCGGAATTGCCGAAGCCCAAAGTTTTTCACTCTGGCTCGAGCCGGGAAGTTGGAGAAGTTCTTCAGAAATTGTCGACGAATCATCAGGTGCAGGAATTCTTCCTGGCGGGAGTCTCGATGGGCGGAAACATTTTGCTCAAGTTAATGGGGGAGTGGGGTTCAAATTCTCCCGTTGATGTTCGGGCTGCTGGCGTGATATCCCCCCTGGTGGATCTGACCACTGCCTGGAAAATTCTGGAAAGACCCTCGAATTTTCTTTTTCAACATCACTTTGTCAAGAACTTCAAGAAGCGGATCAAACGACACCGTTTCAATTTGAGTCCGTTCGTGGATGTCGAGGCCCTGCTGCGCATCAAAACTCTCCGCCAGTTTGACCAGCTCTTTACGGCTCCACTGGCCGGATTTCGCGATGCCTTTGATTACTATGAAAGAGCAAGTGCGCTGCCCTATCTCAAGGATATCCGAATTCCCACTTTGTTGATCCACTCCCATGATGACCCGTTGCTGCCCGGGGAACCGCTCACTCTTCCAGAAACTCGTTCAAATCTCTCACTTCTGGTCGGCTTGACTCGTCAAGGAGGGCACGTGGGATTCCTGGAACAGACCCTTTCGGAAGGAGATATTGACCGTTTCTGGGCGGAAAATCGCCTGATCGATTTTTTCCGCCTGGCAGACCAGACTAAACAGAGCTGTGGGCTTTAGCCCACGGACAATGTGCCGCGTCGTTGGTGCTCGATCTTACGTCGATAGGCCCGCAGGCTGAAGCCTGCGGCTCTGACTGCGCCTCATCAAGGTTTTTCCCCTCTCTTCCGACCTTTTCCTCGATACCTGTGATCTGGGTCACTGTCTTGTAATGGACGTGGTGATAAAAGTAAGCAGGTAACAAGAAATGACGAGACTACTTGTAATCCTACTGTTTTCTTCCTCTGCTGCTTTGGGTCACGAAGGCGTTCTCGATTCAATGGGCTGTCACCACGATGGGAAGCGAGGCCTGTATGATTGCCACCGGGGCTCATTGGCTGGGCAATCTTTTAAGTCAAAAAAAGAGGCTCTCAGCGTACTGATTAGGAGCAAACACGACACCCTATCAGTCAGCAGCTTTGAAAGCGGGATTCCCCAACCGGACACTGGAGCACTAGTGGAGTTTTCGACTGTTCCTTACGATCGCGATCTTTACGGTGGTTGGATCGACGCGAACGGGGATTGCCAGGATACTCGGCAAGAAGTGCTCATTGCAGAAAGTCTCATTCCGGTTCAGTTTGACTCTCGAGGTTGCGAGGTCGTCTCCGGCCAATGGCGCGACCCCTACACAGGCCAGACCTTCACCGATCCCAGCGATCTCGACGTTGATCACTTCGTGCCGCTAGCTGAGGCACACCGTAGCGGAGCTAGTCACTGGCCACCCCAGCTTCGCCGACAGTTTGCCAATGACTTGTCGTTTCCTGGAAACCTCATCGCGGTCTCTGCCTCGGCCAACCGCTCCAAGGGGGATAGAGACCCGGCAGACTGGCTGCCACCGAATCCAGCCTTCCAATGCGACTACGTGAGAGCCT
>CBDUTA010000125.1:0-9384 GCA_965369785.1 uncultured bacterium | reverse complement strand
AGGCCCCACTGGAAAGTGAATTCGCCCCGCTGAAAAAAGAAAGGTCGGTATTTGAAGAAAAAGGCAAACAGATTTTCCATGGTCGACCCTGGCTAACTGATCGAAACGGCTGATGCTTCATCATATCAGGGTTTTCCCGCAAGTTAGAACCGAATTAAACGGGATAATGAACAAAACGGGAATAAGAAGAAAGAGGTGGCAGCGGACCCTCTTTTTTACCGCTTCGAAACCAGCCAGACGATAATTCCTATGGGAATGGCGATACAGGTGATCAAAAACCAAAAGGCGAACAATGAATCGGTCACAGGGTACTCCAGCCTGTACATCACTGTTCCGATACATAACCAAAAGAACCAGCGTGTCATTTTCTACTTCGCCATCGGTAATTCTCTGAAAGACCCCACAAAATCCCTTAGTATGGCCAAAATTATAGTCGGTGACCCGGACAATCAAGGTGTCAGGCCTCTGCTTGTTGACCCTCCTGAGCCCGCTAGGGTAACCTTCCCGCGTAGGAGTGGGAAGGAAAAATTATGCCGTTGACACCTGAGAATTCGCCTCCTCATATTCGTGTGGCCCTGGCCGGGCTGGGAACGGTTGGAAGAGGGGTTGTGCGACTTTTACAAGAGGAAGGGGCCCGCTATCGTCAAAGCTTGGGACTCGATGTACGGCTGGTGTTGATTCTGGACAGGAGTTACCGCCAGAAAGACACCTCTTGGATTTCATCGGATGTTAAGTTTACGGAGTCCCTGGACGATTTTCTTGGGACTCCTTCAGATGTCATCGTGGAACTGCTTGGAGGTCAGGACCCGGCCGATCAAATTATTCGTGCTGGTCTGGAAGAAGGTAAAAGTGTGGTGACTGCCAACAAGTTGCTGATGGCCCGTTTGGGTCCCGACTATTTGAAGCTGGCGGCCCGGAGGAATGCCTATTTAGGATTTGAAGCCTCGGTGGCTGGGGGGATCCCCATCATCCAGATGGTCACTCGTTCTATTTTTCCAGACCGGATCTTACAGGTGCGAGGCATCCTCAATGGCACCAGTAATTTTATTCTTTCCGAGATGGCCGATGGTGGCAGCAATTACCAGGATGCTCTCACTCGGGCCCAATCTCTGGGTTATGCAGAGGCCGATCCTTCCCTGGATGTCTCAGGAGAAGATGCTAGGGACAAACTGGCGATTCTAAGCGCACTTTGTTTTCATACCGGAGTCGATCCCGATCAGATCCCCACACAAGGTGTGACCGAGATTACCCCGGTCGATTTCCTTTATGCCAGGCGCCTGGATGCGACCATCAAGTTGCTGGGGGTAGCTACAAAGGAAGAGGGGACGCCATCTTTGCGTGTGGGGCCGTTTCTGATCGACAATGAGCTCCCCTTATCGAAGATCTCAGGGGTCCTCAATGCGGTGGAGGTCACGGGAGCGACCCTGGGGTCGGTGCTCATCAGCGGGAAGGGTGCCGGTGAAGGTCCGACTGCGGTCTCGGTTGTGGCGGACATCCTGGAAGCAGCACGGCAGAAAGGGGACATCTCCCCGGCGATTCCTTCCGAGTCCGGATCTGAAGCCGAGCCCTCTGTTCCGGTGTCCAGCAGCGACTGCGATGAGCGCTATCCTTTCTATTTACGCTTTTTTATCAAGGACCGTCCGGGCATCATTTCGAATCTCACCCAGATCCTGGGTGAGAGGAAGATTAATATTGACCTGGTTCTGCAGGAAAGCTGGGCCGATCGATCGAACTACCCTTTTGTCATCACGGTCGAACCCACGCGTTTCTCCTCTATGCGAGAAGCAGTCGATGAGATGAAGCAGCTGGACTTTAACCGCGTGGACCCTTTAGCGCTCCCCATGCTGAAGGAATAAGTTATAATTCCTGATTTTAAGGCGGTGTAGCTCAGGGGTTAGAGCAAGCGGCTCATATCCGCTTTGTCGGGGGTTCGAATCCCTCCACCGCTAGACGTATACCTTCGCTTCCGAGAGCGTCACAACTGTTCTTGAGGAAACGATGAAACCATATTTTCGACCTCGTCGATTGCGCGAAAATCCGATTCTGAGAAGGATGGTCCAGGAGACTCGGCTCTCGGTGGATCAGCTGATTTATCCTGTTTTTGTAGGTGAGGGAAAGGGGATTCGGGAAGAGATTCCTTCGATGCCCGGGCAATACCGCTTCTCCCCAGACACGTTGGTCGAGGAACTGCAGTCCGTTAGAGAACTCTCGATTCCAGCCGTGATCCTTTTTGGAATTCCCGCTCAAGAGAAGAAAGACCCCGTGGGAAGTGCGGCTTATGCCCGAGATGGGATTGTTTGCCAGGCTCTGGAGATGGCCCGAGAGAAGGTGCCCGATTTACTTTTGATCGCCGATGTGTGTCTCTGTGAGTACACCGACCACGGACACTGTGGAATCGTCAAGGAAGGTCCTGTAGAGGGTCAGGGAACCGTCGACAACGATGAAACATTAGAGATCCTGGCCCGAACAGCGCTGGTTTATGCTCAGTCCGGTGCCGATGTGGTTGCCCCATCGGACATGATGGACGGCCGAGTCGGAGCCATTCGAGGAGTCCTGGATGAGGAGCAATGGGAACATGTTCCCATTCTTTCCTATGCGGCCAAATACGCATCCGCCTTTTACGGTCCTTTTCGAGAGGCTGTCGAATCTGCTCCCCGCTTCGGGGACCGGAAGAGCTACCAGATGGATCCAGCCAACTCTCGCGAAGCCCTAAAGGAAGTGGAACTTGATCTGGAGGAGGGTGCCGACATCGTTATGGTCAAGCCGGCACTGCCCTATCTCGATGTCATTTTTCAGGTTCGCCAGATGAGCACCGTCCCGGTAGCGGCTTATCAGGTGAGTGGAGAGTATTCTGCCTTGTGTGCCGCTTTCTCCCAAAATTGGTTGCAGCGGGAGGCCACTCTGATGGAAAGTTTGCTGGCGATTCGCCGGGCTGGAGCCGATCTGATTCTCACCTACTTTGCCAAGGAGGCGGCACAGATTCTCAAAAAAGGTTAGTTTTCGCCTTTCGGAAGGTTGTAGCGACATCCGGAGCCCCGAAGGGGCGCCATGAAATAGCCAGGGGTGTAAGCCCCTGGAATGGGGTTAGTTGGCGTTTTGAGCGCTAACCTTCTCATAGGTTGAGGTGAGCAGTTGGTCGACCGCCTCTTCCACCTTGTCCAGAGGCTGGTCCTTCACCGTGGCAATCTCGGAGACAACCAATTGCCGGGCACGGTCAAACATCTTCTTTTCGCGAAAGGAAAGACTTTTTTGAAAACTTAAGAAGAAGAGGTTCTTCAGGACCTCGGCGACCTCGAAGATCGATCCCGAGTTCATTCTCTCCACATTGTCCTTATAGCGGTTTTTCCAGTCAGGATTGTGTTCGGCAAAGTCTTCCTTGAGGATCTTGAAGAGCTTGACCACCTGTTTTCGGTCGCAAAGCCTCCGGATTCCCACGCTTTCAACGTTGTTCGTCGGGATCATCACGGTGGAGTTGTTGGACACGATCCTGAGCATATAAAACTCTGCCTGGAGACCTGCGATGTCCTTGGTACAAATATCCTCGATAATTCCAACACCCTGATTCGGGTAGATAACTTTTTCCCCAACTTTGTACTGCATTAAGCCTCCCTGAGTGGTTAAAAGGTGAGCAGTACCAAGTTTACGCGACGGCAGGCCTTTTGTCAAAGCTCGAGCTTTTGTGCATTCGGGCATTCGTGTATTCGTATACGGGTGACTTGATTTCCGTGAATTTCGTGGACAAATCTGGGCCCTTGACAACTTTCGGCCCGATCCAGCTTAAAGAAAAGAGGCGACAGCACGACAGTACGAACTCACGCCGTGGGGATTTGTTTCCGTTCCAGGTTGGACAGATCGAAGGCCTTGTGGAGCGCGCGGATCGCGCTATCTAATTGATTCTCCAGGATGATGCAGGCGATCCGGACCTCCGATGAGCTGATCAGCTGGATATTGATCTCCTTGTCGGCCAGAGCTTGAAACATCCGTGCGGCGACGCCGGGATTGCTGGCCACCCCGGAGCCGATGACGGAGACCCTGGCAACGTGGGTATCCACTTGAATCTCTTGGGCTTCCACCTCCTTAGCCACTCTCTGCAAAATCTCCTGGGAGTGGGTGGCATCCTCCTGAGAGATAATCAGTGAGAAGTCATTGGTTTGATCGTGCCGAATTCCCTGGATGATCAGCTGAATGTGGACGTTGGCATCGGCCAAGGATTTTGAAATTCTGGCGGCTACGCCGGGAATATCCTTGACCCGAATCAGGGCTATGCGTGCAATTTCTGCATCACCTGTCACGCCGGTGATCGCAACTTTTTCCAAGAGTTCCTCCCTAACAACGGTCGTCCCCGGTCGATGGTGGAAGCTCGACCGTACCTCCAGGGGTATATCATATTTACTGGCAATCTCAACGCAGCGTGGATGCAGGACATGAGAGCCGGAAGCCGCAAATTCCAACATCTCGTCGTAGCCAATAAAGTCCAGGAGACGAGCGTCGGGGACAATTCGGGGACAGGCGGTGAAAACACCGTCCACATCCGTGTAAATCTCGCAGACGGGAGATTTCAGCGCCGCAGCCAGTGCCGTCGCGGTGGTGTCGGATCCTCCTCGTCCCAAAGTGGTAATTTCCTGATCCGAAGTGATTCCCTGAAAGCCGGCGACGATAACGATGTTTTCTTCTTTCAGAAATTTGTAAATCTTGTCCGTGGCAATATTTTGAATCCGGGCACGAGAGAAATTTCCGTCCGTCAAAATACCGCATTGAGCTCCAGTCAGAGCGATGGCGTTGGCTCCCAGTTCATGGACAGCCATGGCCAGCAATGCGATGGACACCTGCTCGCCGGTGGTCAGCAGCATGTCGAGCTCTCTTGCCCGCGGTCTTGAGGTGATTTGTAAGGCCATACCCAGCAACTGATCGGTGGTCTTGGCCATGGCCGATACAACGACCAGTTGGGGTATTCCTTGCTGGTGTTCGGATGCCAAATCCTGAGCCACGGAACGAATGGACTCAACGGACCCGACAGAGGTGCCGCCGTACTTCTTCACCTTGACGGGCAGGTCGATCATGCAGGTGCCTCTACGGGGGGCGCCTGCTGTCCCTCATACCATTCACGAAAAATTCTCAAATTAGGTCGCAGGGTCACATCGACTTCAAAGGGAGACTCGAAGACATCGAGGGTCTTGTATCCATTACCGGTAATGGCCACCACGATGGTCTCCTTAGGATTGATGCGTTCTTGCCGGAGCAGTTTGATCGTTACCGCCAGTGTGGTTCCGCCGGCGGGTTCCGTGAAGATCCCTTCTTTTTCCGCCAGCAATTCGATGGCCTCCAGGATTTCGCTATCGGTGGCCATCTCTCCCCAACCACCCGACCGGCGGACTTCCTGAAGGACGTAAATCCCGTCTGCCGGATTGCCAATGGCAATGGACTTGGCCAGGGTCCTGGGTTTTTCTGGATGGATCTCATCCAGGTCCTGGTGGAGCGATCGAACAATAGGGGCACAGCCCTCTGCCTGAGCACAATAGATCCGGCATTTCCCTGTCACCCATCCCAGGTCAGTGAACTCCTGAAAGGCTCTAGCCACTTTGGGCAGGAGCGTTCCGCCGGCAGTAGGCAGGATGAGATGGTCCGGAAGTCTCCAGCCCAGTTGCTCCGCGATTTCATAGCCCATCGTTTTTGCACCTTCGGTGTAGTAGGGTCTCAGATTGACGTTTACGAACCCCCACCCGTAATGGTCGCCGATCTCAGCGCACAGGCGGTTCACGTCGTCGTAATTCCCCTCCAGTGCCACCACTTTTGGCTTGCAGATGAGCGAGCCGCTGATCTTG
Organism: uncultured bacterium; assembly: GCA_965369785.1. Taxonomy (GTDB): domain Bacteria; phylum Acidobacteriota; class UBA6911; order RPQK01; family JADFOI01; genus JADFOI01. The sequence continues at coordinate 3,562 of CBDUTA010000125.1, read as the reverse complement.
GCCGCTTCAATGTCCTGGGGAATGAAAAGCAGGCAGGGAAAACCGGCCTGAGCACAGTGGGCTGCGACAGCGTTGGCTAGATTTCCCGTTGAGGCACAGGAAAAGACGCTATAACCCAATTCGGCGCCTCGACTCACAGCAACTGGAACCACCCGGTCCTTGTAGGAGAGAGTGGGATGGTTAACGGAATCGTCCTTCAGATACAGTTCCTCGACCCCAAGATGCTCGGCCAGTCGCCTGGATCTCACCAGAGGGGTGTAGCCGGAATGGAAGCCGGTAATGGGCTCTCCAATCACAGGAAGCAGTTCTCGATAGCGCCAGAGATTTTCTTCGCGCTGGCTGATGATTTTCGGATTCAAATGGGACTGAATTTTGGAGTAATCGTAGCTGACTTCCAGGGGGCCAAAGCACTCTAGACAGAGGAAGCTTCGATCGGCCGGATAACGAGTTTTACACTGTTTGCACTCTAAGCCTTTGAGATAACTCATAGAGCTGTTCTCCTTACTCTGAAACCGGTTTTCCGATTCCACAAAAGAGGACAACCAAGCTGAAAAGAAAAAGCCCTTTCTGGCAAGAAAGGGCCTCGACAGTTTCGATGTCGAACTTATCTTCCAGATTGTCCTGTGGGAATTAGCACCAAGCCCATAGAGGCTGGTTGCTGTGGAATCAACGGGCCCGCTCCCTCCGCCACTCCTGATAAGTCCATGCGATAGTACGACCACTTCAGGTATTCTGTCAAGCATGGGAAAGACGATGAGATCTTTTACAAGAAGGGTTTTGCAGACTCTTCACCGATATCAACTTCTCAAAGAGGGAGATCACGTCCTGGTGGCCCTTTCGGGAGGTCCCGACTCTGTGGCCCTGCTCCTGGTTTTGCAGGAACTCAAGGAAAGGTTTTCACTGGATCTGTCCGCAGCTCACGTGAACCACCAGTTGAGGGGAGAAGAATCGGAGCAGGATGAGCAGTTTGTCCAGGACCTCTGCCGGCAACTCACCATTCCCATCGAGGTCAGACGCGTCGACACACGGCATGCCGTGAGAGAAAGTGGTGAGAATCTGGAAAGTTGCGCACGCCGACTCCGTTACCACTTTCTCTTTGAGGTGGCCGGGAGGCAAGAGAGTCGAGTGGCAACGGGACACACTCTGAATGATCAGGCGGAAACCTTTTTGATGAAACTGGTTCGAGGCGCCGGCCCGGCGGGTCTTTCCGGAATCTCTCCGCTACGCGTCAATTGGATGGAAACTCCCGGAGCCCCCCTCTCGGTTACCGTGGTGAGACCGCTCCTTGGAACCGTGCGCCAGGATGTTCTGGACTACCTGGAGGATCAAAAGCAGACTTACCGGGTCGATTCGTCGAATCAAGATCTCAGTCTGGATCGAAATTGGGTCCGTCACCAGCTGATTCCCCTGTTGCAGGAGAGACTGAATCCGGCCCTGCTTGATGCTTTGCAAAGAAGCACCGAACTTTTTGGAGAAGTTGAGGAGTTTTTGAGCCGCCAGGGTAAAGAGGCTTTCAATCGGTGCCGAACCGGAGTTGAGCGAGGAACAGGACTACGCATCAGCGCTCTGGAAGATCTTCCTGCCATTATTCAAAAGGAAGTCATTCGACGAGCCATAGCAACTTCTAAAGGGGATCTCCGAGACATCAGCCTGAAGCATGTTGAGGAGGTTCTCCAGCTGAGTCGTATCCTGAGTGGAAAGGAGATCCATTTGCCGGGAGGGCTAAGGGTTCAGCGGGAATTTGAAGATTTGCGGTTTACCATGGAGTCACCGCCCGGTCCTTTTTCCTACCCCTTGAAGGTGCCTGGAGCAATCTACATCAAGGAAACGTCGAAATGGTTCGAGGCGCGAACACGCGACGCGTCTAGAGGGAAAAAGGGAGAAAGAGAGCAAGAGAAAGAAGAAAAGGGGAAGGGAGAGGTATCTATTTGGATCAAGTGGGGTGGTGAGGGCCTGACTGTTCGCAATCGCCGGCCGGGCGATGTGTACCGTACTTCCTTGAAGTCCGGGGAAAAGAAACTGAAGGAGCTGTTTCAAAAAGACCGAATTCCCAAGAGCCAACGAGACCGGTTGTTGGTGGTGGAAGGGAACAACGAGATTATCTGGGTGGAAGGATTTCCTGTTCAGCCGAAATATCGAGCTTCCCCGAGCACCGCCCGAGCCTTGGAAATCCGGTTGCGTCGTGAAACTTCCGGTGGAGAAGATCCTCTAAAGGAACGAGGGAAGAAGGTGAAAAATGAAACCCGTCGAAACCCAGAAGCGTAAAAGAATTAGAGGAGGCCGGAGCGGTTGGCCCATTTGGATGTCGGGAGCTGAATAGCCTATAATAGAAGAGTCAAAGCGTTGAGGCGGGCTGAGCTACCGTCGGAAGGTCCTAGAAGTTGAATACCACAGCGAAAAACGTTTTTCTCTGGATTGTTATTATCGTTGCCGTAGTCGTTCTGTGGAATTTCCTCAACACAGTACGCAGCGGAAACGTTGATGAGGTGAACTACTCTGAATTCACCTCTATGGTCAAGAATGACAGAATTAGAAGTTATCCCACCTCTCCCGTCACCTTGAGCGGAAATGAAGTCGAAGGTAAATACCTCGATTCTTCCACTGACACAGAGCGTAAGTTCCGGGTCATCATTCCCAAGGGATCCGAAGAGACCATTGCCAATACCCTGAATGAAAAGGACATCATCGTTAAAGTCAACGATGATGACCAGAGCTCTTTCATTTACATGCTCCTGACTTCCTGGTTTCCTATTATCCTGTTCGTGGGCTTCTGGATTTTTCTCATGCGCCAGATGCAAAGCGGAGGGAACAAGGCACTTTCCTTCGGCAAGAGCCGGGCCAAACTATCCACGAACCACCAGAAGAAGGTTACCTTCAAGGATGTTGCTGGTGTCGAGGAAGCGAAGGAGGAACTTCAGGAAATTATTGAGTTCCTGAAGGAACCTCAGAAATTCCAGAAGCTGGGTGGACGAATCCCCAAGGGAGTTCTCCTGATGGGTCCTCCCGGTACGGGGAAGACTCTTTTGGCTCGAGCCATCGCAGGAGAAGCCAGCGTTCCCTTTTTTAGCATCAGCGGATCTGATTTTGTTGAGATGTTCGTCGGCGTGGGGGCGAGTCGGGTCAGAGACCTTTTTGAGCAGGGGAAGAAGAATGCTCCCTGCATCATCTTTATTGATGAAATCGACGCCGTCGGACGGCATCGTGGTGCCGGTTTGGGGGGAGGCCACGACGAGCGAGAACAGACCCTGAATCAGTTGCTGGTTGAAATGGATGGCTTCGAATCCAACGAGGGAGTTATTCTCATTGCCGCGACCAACCGTCCCGATGTGCTGGATCCTGCTCTTATGCGCCCAGGTCGCTTCGATCGTGAAGTTGTGGTGACGTTGCCCGATATCAAGGGAAGGGAAGGCATTATCAAGGTCCACACTCGACGGATTCCGTTTGGAGCGGATGTGGACATCTCGATTCTTGCTCGAGGGACTCCTGGAATGTCCGGAGCCCAGCTGGCCAATCTGGTCAATGAGGCCGCACTGAATGCGGCTAGATTCGACCGCAAGTCTGT
>CBDUTA010000124.1:0-9483 GCA_965369785.1 uncultured bacterium | reverse complement strand
GGACGCACTGGAGAGTAATGAGGATGTGGGAAATGTGTACGCCAACTTCGACATCGATGATACGCAGATGGAGTCCCTGATGGGGAAACTGACCGGCTGACCACAGACCACAGCCGGAAGACCACAGCCGGAAGACCGGCTGAAATTCAAAATCCCAAATCCCAAATCCCAAACAAATTCCAAATTCAAGGTAGAGTTTGGTGCCAGCCCCGAAAATTCTCCTTTGTCTTCAGGGGTTTCCACCAGAATTCTGGGCCTGTCCCAAAATCAACCCGAACGCACGACAGCACGTAGGCGCGCGAAGCGCGTCCAGAGCGCGTTTCGCGCTCTGACCGCAGACCGGGGTAGTATCATGTTTCCGTGGTTATTCTAGGCGTTGACCCCGGAAGTCGAATGACGGGATATGGGGTCATCAATATCGAAGGGAATCATCCGTGTTGCCTGGAATACGGGGGAGTTTCGGGACTCACCAAGGGTGGATCGAACCTTTTCCCGGATCGGTTAAGGCGTATTCACACGAAGTTGTATGCTTTGTTGGAGCGCCATGCACCGGCCGTGGTTGCGGTCGAGGATGTCTTCTATGCCGTGAACGCAAAGAGCGCACTCAAACTCGGGCAAGCTCGGGGCGTGGTTTTGTTGGCCGCAGGCCAGTTTAGGATTCCTCTTGTCGAGTATTCACCTTTGGAAATCAAAAAGGCGGTTGTGGGTTACGGCAGGGCAGATAAGGCGCAGATCCAAGTCATGGTTCGGACCTTGCTGAACCTGAAAGAAGAACCTCAGCCCCACGATGCTGCTGATGCGCTTGCCATTGCACTGTGTCATGCTTTTAATGGATCACAATCCCGCCATACCCAAAGGCGCTGGAAGAGTCTTCGTCGTTAGCCGGTGGCTGATCTGGTTGCTCTGACTGCGTTTTACCACGAGCGGGCTAACTGTTCGGGCGAGCCACCGGCTCGCCCCTACGGGATTTCGTATCGGCCTGATATTGCCCGATCAGGACCCGGGCCGGACGCAACACTTGCTCACCCCAGCGAAAGCCACGTTGTACAACTTCGACGACCTGTTGATCCAGGTCGGGATCATCCACCGCAACCACGCCCATTGCCTCCGCCTCATGCGGATCGAAAGGTTTGTGGATAGGATCCATGGGTTCAATACCCAGCGACTTGAGCTTACTCAAGAAGAGTTCCAGATTCAGCTGAACCCCCTCTTTCAGAGCCTCAAAGCTGAGAGATTCCTGGGCCGCCTTGAGGGCCCGCTCGAAGTTATCAATCAATTCCAGGAAATTACCGAAGAGCTCAAGCTTTTCCTGTTTCATCCGTCGGTCCATATCTTTGGACAGGCGGACGCGAAAAGCTTCGTTCTCCTGGTGCAATATTTCGACTTTCTCTTTGAGCTTTCGCTCAGCCAGTTCTGTCCTCGTCTTCAACTCTTCGACGAGACTCGGATATCGTTGAGTCGGTATGGACGCCTTTTCCTCGGCTGATTCATCCTGGGCCCAGAATCGCCGGTCGGTCACTTGAATTTTTGACTCTTCCTTACCTTTTCCCATTCTTTTCTTTTCGTGGTCACCGGTTGAAGTCAATTCTTTTCACCCTTGATTATCATAAGATTTCCATCAATCACCGTCAAAGTCGGATCGTCTCCTCACTCAAAACTTTGCAAAGCACTTTTTCGATCCTATATAAAAAGGAACAAGAAGAACGGAAAAAAGATTAAAGTGGAAGGAGTCTCAGGAGTTTTATGGATAGCAGTCGTTTAACGGAAAAAGTTCAGGAAGCCCTCAGGGAGGCTCAGGTTAAGGCTCTGCGACTTGGTCACCAACATGTTGAAGTGGAGCATCTTTTACTGGCCCTCCTGGAGCAGGAACAGGGGCTCGCCACTTCGATTTTTGATCGAGCGGAAATCAGTGGAGGAGATCTCAGGAAGAGTCTTCAAGAGGAGCTTGATGCCCTTCCAAAGATTACGAGTCCCTCGGGGCCCCCCGATCAAATGTATCTTACTGGACGTCTCAGTTTGCTGTTGGAACAGGCCAAGGAAGAAGCCAAGACGATTGGGGACGAATATGTCTCGGTGGAGCATCTGCTGCTGGCTTTGACCGAGGACAAAGGTGCGGCAGGTAGGATCTGTAGAGAGTTTGGGGTGACTCGAGAGAGACTGATGCAGACCCTGTACCATATTCGGGGCAGCCAGAGGATCACTACACCAAACCCTGAAATGACCTATGAGGCGCTTGACCGATATGGTCGCGATCTGACGCAATCGGCAACCCAAGGCAAACTGGATCCGGTCATCGGGCGCGATGAGGAAATCCGCCGCATCATGCAGGTCTTGTCCCGTCGTACCAAGAACAATCCCGTTCTCATCGGAGAGCCAGGGGTTGGCAAGACCGCGATTGTGGAAGGGCTGGCTCAGCGAATCGTCCGAGGTGACGTTCCGGAGGGCTTAAAGAACAAGAGACTTGTGTCTCTGGACATGGGAGCTCTGATTGCAGGGGCAAAATACCGGGGAGAGTTTGAGGAGAGGCTTAAGGCTGTTCTCAAGGAGGTCCTGGACTCACAGGGGGAGATTATTCTTTTCATCGACGAGCTGCACACGGTGGTCGGTGCCGGTCGGGTGGAAGGCTCTATGGATGCGGGAAATCTCCTGAAGCCGATGCTGGCTCGTGGCGAACTGCACTGCATCGGGGCCACTACGCTGGACGAATATCGCAAACATGTCGAAAAAGATGCCGCACTGGAGCGGCGGTTTCAAGTTGTTCTGGTCAGTCAACCTTCCGTGGAGGACACGGTTTCGATCTTGCGCGGATTGAGCGAGCGATACGAAGTACACCATGGTGTCAGAATCAAGGATTCGGCTTTGGTGGCTGCAGCGGTGCTGTCCAACAGGTACATTGCAGATCGGTTTTTGCCCGACAAGGCCATTGATCTGATGGATGAGGCGGCCGCAAAGTTGCGCATCGAGATGGATTCTATGCCTTCTGAGCTCGATGAGTTGCGACGCCGGGTCATGCAGCTCGAGATCGAGCGAGAAGCATTGAAAAAGGAAGCCGATAAAGCCTCAAAGGAACGCCTGGAAAAACTGGAGAAGGGACTCGCGGACATGAAGGTCCAGGCCGATGCCCTCCAGGCCCAATGGCAGGTAGAAACCCAACGGCTGCAGCGCTCGAGAACCCTTCGTGAACAGATTGAGCGGACCAAGATTGAAATCGAGCAAGCTGAACGAGAGTATGATCTCAACCGGGCTGCGGAGTTGAAGTACGGCAAGTTGGCGGAGTTGGAGCGCCAACTGGAGGAAGAAGAAGAAAGCCTGGCAAAGGAGCCTGATGCTTACCACTTCTTGAAGGAGGAAGTGGATGATGAGGATATTGCCGAAGTGGTGAGCCGTTGGACCGGTATTCCTATGGCGAGGCTTCTTGAAGGAGAAGTACAAAAACTACTCCATCTGGAAGATGCTCTCCATTTGCGTGTCGTGGGCCAGGAAGATGGAGCGGCTGCGGTGGCTGAAGCGGTCATTCGAGCGCGTTCGGGTCTTAAAGATCCGAACCGTCCTGTGGGAAGCTTCATTTTCTCGGGTCCGACCGGGGTCGGAAAGACAGAGCTGGCCCGCGCTTTGGCTGAGTTCCTGTTCGATGACGAGGGTGCCATGATTCGAATCGACATGTCTGAGTATCAGGAGAAGCATTCAGTGGCCCGATTGATCGGAGCCCCGCCGGGATATGTGGGATACGAGGAGGGTGGCCAGCTCACGGAAGCAGTTCGGCGTCGACCCTATTCGGTTATTCTTCTGGACGAAATTGAGAAGGCTCACAGCGACGTCTTTAATTCTCTGTTGCAAATCCTGGATGACGGTAGACTCACCGATGGGCAGGGTAGGACTGTTGATTTCAAAAACACCATTGTGATCATGACTTCCAATATCGGAAGCCATCGCATTCTTGAATATTCCAGCGCCGTTGAAGGGCTTGAATATGAAGAGATGAAAAGAGCTGTATTGGAGGAATTGAGTCGTCACTTTAGACCGGAATTTCTCAACCGGGTGGATGAAATGATCGTCTTTCATGCTTTGTCCGAGGAACACTTGAAAAAAATTTTGGAGATCCAGCTTCAGAGTTTGCGCCACCGGCTCGCGGACCGCAATATTCAGATTGAGGTGACCTCGGAGGGGCGCGAATATTTAGTTCGAGTCGGCTATGATCCGAACTACGGTGCTCGTCCTTTAAAGCGGAGCATTCAAAAGGAACTGGAGAACCCGCTCGGCCGTTTGATTCTTCAAGGGACAGTCGAAGATGGGGGTGGAGTGTTGGTCGATTATGATACTTCCAAGAACCGGTTAACCTTTACGCCCCAAGAGGTGAAAGGTGAAAGCGAGGTGGAAGCTACGGTTGAAGTGTAGGGAAGAGAAAGTCTAAATTCTAAATCCCAGCCGGCAGACCGGCTGAAATCCCAAATTCCAAATCATAAATCTCAAACAAATACCAAATTCTAAATCCCAAATTTCAAATAACTCCGAAAACTAAAGCCAGAATTCAGTCAGTGTGGTTTCACTGACTGTTTCAAACTTGTGATTCGAAGTTGTTTAGAATTTGGAATTTATGATTTAGGATTTAGTCTTACTTCTTCCCTTAGGGAATAAGCAAGACTTGTCCCAGGAAGATCAGGTGAGGGTCGTCGATCTGATTCACGCGTTGCAGCCGCCCAAGAGAGGTGCCGAATTTGCTGGCAATCTCAATCAAAGTATCGCCTGGACGGACCCGGTACTGTGTGGGTCGCTCAGCAGCTTCAGAGACGAGAAGAAACTGTCCCGGATAGATTCGGTCCGGATTAGAGAGGTTGTTGGCAAGCTGAAGCGTGGAGACGGAACTACCCACCCGGTTGGCTATAACACCGAGGGTGTCACCATTCTGCACTCGGTAACCCATCGAACCGTTATCGGCGACCAACAACGCAGTGGTGGCGGAAGGAGCACGTTCAAGAGCTGCCGCAACTACTTCTCCCTGTCCCTGGGGAAGATGAAGCTCGAGTCCGGCGGGTAGAAGTCTCGTTCTTTGCCAAACCTCTGATCTGATGTGGGGATTATGCTCCCGAAGAATATCTTCGGTCAGGCCCTGGACCTGAGTGAAATGGCTGATTCGATGGGATCTCTTCAAAGAGATACTGTCATATGGCACAGGAGAGGCAAACTCAAGGGGCCCGAAGTGGTCCGAATAGTTGCGGGCCACTAAAATGGCTGCTAAAAACTCGACATAAAAATTCTTGCTGGCGAATCCGAAGGTTCGAGATCGGTATTGCTGGATAATTTTACTCATGTCGGTGCCAAAACGTCTTTTGGCCCGCGCCATCCCGTTTGTGCCATGGTTGAAGGCGGTCACGGCCAGGGGCCAGGTTCCCAGGGTGTCATAGTTCTCTCGAAACAAGCGCGCCGCAGCTTCACTCGATTTTAAAGGATCGAGGCGTTCATCCACAGAACGGTTAATTTTGAGGAAACGGCGTCCCGTTCCGCGTATAAACTGCCAAATACCCGCCGCGCCTCGTTTGGAATAAGCGCCATAATCAAAGGAGGACTCGACATGGGGCAAAAGCGCGAGCTCAGCGGGGAGACCTTGCTCCTGAAAGATGGTTTCAATCCTGCTGAGATACTGCCCTGAACGGATCAAACCTTCCCGAAACTTTTCCTTGATGCCCCTTTGGGAGCGGATGTTTCTCCCCAGTTCCCTCAATAGACCGGAAGAAGCAGCGTAACCGTGAGATTCAAGAAGGTGGATGATTTTCTTATGCTTTGTTGTGAGCTTCTCTGAGTCGAAGCCATGTCGTCGTATCTCCTCAAAGAGCCGCTGGAACTCTTTCTCTTTTTTTTTCAACTCTTTTCGCTGGCGTTCGTACTCAACGTCATCATCACGAACTCCCCTGGAAAATCGGACGACCTCGTAAACCAAGCGAACATCGTTTTGGTCATGGATCAGGACTTCTCGCTCTCCGTAGTCGGTAAAGATCGTCTTCCAGAACTCGATCTGGTCTTCAAAGCCCTTAGATGGGAATAAGTTGGAGATCTGATCTAGGGAGAAAGAACCGGCACCCAGGAGGCTCGATGAGAAAAGCAGGAAGAAAGAAAACCACTTTGCCATGATGTTTCCGCTATGTTAGCAAAGCCGTAGGATCAGGCAAAGGATTATATGATCTCACTCAAACGGCTTTGTATTTCCGCGCAGATCTGTTGAGGAGACTTGCCGTCAACTTCCACCGGGATGTCTGCCAGTTGATAACTCCTTTTGCGGCGGTGAAAAAGGGATTCCCATTTCTCCGGGTTTCTTGCCAGGGGGCGATGTTGAGAGTCCCTGCATCGTCCTTTTGCCAGGCTAAGAGAGATCTTGAGCCACACCGAAATTCCGTGTTTGGCGATGTAGTCACGGTTGACCCTGCTCATGAAGGTGCCTCCTCCGAGAGCCATCACACAGGGCTCGGAAGGTGGATCCTGAAGTAACATGTCCGACTCCAATTTTCGGAAATGCTCCTCTCCCTGGGACTCGAAGATTTCGGAAATTGTCCTCTCCTGCTTCTTTTCGATCAGGTCATCCAGATCGTAAAAGGGACGATCCATCTGACCCGCCAGGGTCGGACCAACGGTCGATTTTCCACTTCCCATGAATCCAACGATATAGATGTGTTTGTCCATGAGTTAGTGATCGTCAGTAAGCGATCGCAGCCTCTCGAAAAATTCTGGGAAGGAAATGGATACACAGGACGGGTGATCGAGTTCGACCGGTTTTCTCGCCATGAGTCCGGCCACGGTAAAAGCCATGGCAATACGATGATCTCCGAAGGTCTGGACTCTTCCGCCCTGAATCTGCTGGCCTGGTGGAACGAAGAAACCGTCCGGGAACTCTTCAACCTGCACACCTAGATTTCTCAGATTTACAACAATCGATCTGATTCGGTCGGATTCCTTTTTGCGCAGTTCTTCGGCTCCCCGGATCCTGAGTCCCTGTTCCAGGCGCGTGGCCAGGACAGCTAGCGCAGGGATTTCATCGATCATGTTGGGGAGACACTCTCCGCTGATCTCGGCGGGAAACTTCCTGAATAGCTCATGGCTGAAACAAACCTTCAGATCACAAACAGGTTCAGCATTGAACTCCCGAGGATTTGTCCTCTCAATCCGGGCTCCCGAATCTTCCAGCAGAGTGAGCAGACCTGTGCGAGACGGATTGACTCCGACCCGTCTCAGGCAGATCTCAGCATCGGGAACGAGAAGAGCGGCCACAATAAAAAACACAGCCGCTGAAAAATCGCCGGGGATTTCCATTTGACCCGCCTTCAAAGATGCCGGACCGTGCACTTTCAATTGCTGATCCGCTTCCGTCAAGACGACGTCAAAGAACGGTAGTGCGCGTTCCGTGTGATCACGCGACCTTACGTTTTCCACCACTGTGGTCTCTCCTTGAGCCATTAGTCCGGCCAGAAGAACGCACGATTTCACTTGAGCACTGGCCATCGGCAGTCGGTAATGAATCCCCCGCAGTGGTGAACCGGTAATGTGCAAGGGTGGGAATTCATCCTGTGCCGCCTCAATCTTCGCGCCCATTTGGGTAAGGGGTCTGATGATCCGCTCCATGGGCCGACGATTCAAAGAGTCATCTCCCCGGATAGTGGAAACGAATGGGGAAGCAGAGAGCAGGGCTGAAAGAAGGCGAATGGTTGTTCCACTGTTTCCGGCGTCGAGAATTTCCTTGGGCTTCTGAAACCGCTTCCATCCTTCACTTTGGATTTCTACCTCATCTGTGGATTGCCGGATCCCTATGCCGACTCTTCTGAGACAGCGAAGTGTCGACTGACAATCCTCGCTCTGCGAGAATTGAGAGATGTGGGTAGTTCCCTGGGCCATGGCTCCGAGAATGGCATAACGGTGCGAAATTGATTTATCCCCCGGGAGGGTAATCTCTCCCCGCAACGAGGAAACGGGTTGAATGCGCATGTTAAGTGTCCGACGGGTGACTTGAAAATCCCAGTTGTAGATCGATTTCTTTCAAACGCTTGATCGTATCTCTGTATTCAGCCGCCTTTTCAAACTCAAAATGTTCGGCGGCAGCCCTCATTTGGGTCTCTAGTTTCGTTATCTCTGCCCTGATCTCTTCTGCCGAAGAGTACTCCTCGAGTTCTTCTGCCACGACGGAGACCTGAGAGTAGTCCAGTTGTGTCATCTGCAGAAAAGTGTCATCCACGGGTTTGAGAATGGTTTGAGGGGTGATGCCATTTTGCTGATTGTAAGCTTGTTGGATTTCCCGACGCCGCTGAGTTTCTTCAATGGCCCTGGACATCGAACGGGTAACGATATCGGCGTACATGATGACCTTTCCATGAAGGTTGCGGGCGGCACGACCTGAGGTTTGAATCAAAGAGGTGCCACTGCGCAAAAATCCTTCCTTATCCGCATCCAAAATTGCAACCAGAGACACTTCGGGCAGATCCAGACCCTCACGCAGGAGGTTGACTCCGATCAAGACATCAAACTTGCCCTTTCGAAGGTCCCTTAGAATTTTCACCCGATCCAGGGTGTTGATCTCTGAGTGGAGATAGCAGACGGCAACACCCAGTTCGGTGTAGTATTCGGACAGTTCCTCAGCCATTCTTTTGGTGAGGGTGGTTACCAGGACCCGTTCCTTCACTTCCGCTCGTTGACGAATTTCCTCCAGTAAGTCCTCGATCTGACCTTTGACTGGCCGCACATCTATTGCTGGGTCCATGAGGCCTGTGGGCCGGATGATCTGTTCGACGATTTCTCCACCGCACCGCTCCAGTTCGTATGGTCCCGGGGTGGCCGATACGTAAACCGATTGAGGCAAACGGGATTGTATCTCGGTAAAGTTGAGAGGTCGGTTGTCCAAGGCGGAGGGCAAACGGAATCCGTACTTCACTAAATTGAGCTTTCGTGAACGGTCACCCTCGTACATACCCCTTAACTGTGGGACCGTGACGTGACTTTCATCAATAAAGACAAGGGCATCCGAGGGGAAGTAGTCCATGAGAGTCGGAGGTGGCTCTCCTGCCAGTCGACCCGTCAAATGACGAGAATAGTTCTCTATTCCTCGACAGTACCCTACCGTCTTGATGGTTTCCAAATCAAACATGGTGCGCTGATGAACCCGCTGAGCCTCCACAAGCAGGCCTTCCTTTTCCAACCCAGTCCTATGCTCTTCCAACTCCATTCGGATACTCTCTACTGCAGTCTTCCACTGACTTCGAGGCATGACGTAGTGGGACTTGGGATAGATGGGAACCCGTTGATGTTCCTGAATGATCTCCCCTGTGAGGGGCTCAAACCGATAGATGGCGTCAATTTCATCCCCGAAAAGTTCTATCCGGATTCCATAATCACCGTAAGCAGGAATGACTTCAACCACGTCGCCGCGAACTCGAAAGGTGCCTCTCTTCAGTTCCAGATCGTTGCGCTCATACTGGATCTCGACCAGTTTGTGCAGAATCTCCCGAC
>CBDUTA010000123.1:0-9500 GCA_965369785.1 uncultured bacterium | reverse complement strand
TCATTCAACATCTCCAGGGCCTTGGAATTGATCCAGCCTCTGGGGCCGGGCCGCACCAAAAGGGGATTTTCGGACGACCACAGATCCAGTGTCTTGCGGTTGGTCAGACGTCGGGTCCACCCCCAGAAGTTGGCCTCGGTGGGCGCTTCAGGATGACCCTGAATGCGCAGGACCACCCACTGGCCGGGGTTCACCTTCTTGACGGCCTCCTGGATGGTTTCCCGCATGATGGCCTGAGTTTTCTCCAGGGAACGGTCCGCCTGCATAGAGACGATAATCCCGTCGGGCGGATACTTGAAGCCGAACCGGTCCAAGTATTTGAGGGCACCCCCATAAATGTGACTGTGAGGCTCAACGATACCGGGTATCAGGGTTCGTCCCTTCAGGTCCAGAATCTTCGTGTCCGGTCCCGCCAAGGCCCGAACCGCCGCACTCGTCCCCAGTTTAACGATTTGGTCCCCCTTGACGGCAATGCCTTGGTAAATACTCCCCGCGTTGGCGGAGGAAGACCGATCGTCCATACTCACGATCTTGCCATTAACGAAGATCGTATCCGCATATCCAAATTGGGCTATCTCTGGAGCCAACTGACCGAAAGCACTCGACAGCTGAAAAAGAAGAAGCAGGGCTGGAATCGGCCAAACACCCAGAACTTTACTGATTGATTGATGGTCTCTCATCAACTCACACCTCCTAGCAGGTTTGATGGTATATGTCCCCGGTTTTGATGGTGTCTACTAATGAAGGAAGAGCTGGCAGTTGTCAACCATTTTTCGTGACTTCGTGACTTCGTGACTTCGTGCTTTCGTAAGAGATCAGGATGAGAAGGAAATCATTGGGTTCTTTACCACTCTTCGCTCTCAAAGCAAGCGATCTTAACAGCATATCGACTGCACGACAGCACAACTGCACCAAGTGACGAAGTCACGCCGCACGAACTCAAGAATGCACGATCCCACAAGGCGCAGTAGTGACTTCGTCACTACTGCGCCTTGTGGGATCACCAAAGTTCTGCTACATTTCCTTCTTTTGTAAGGGACAGGATTAACAAAGGATAAGTAGATGGCGGATACACTCAAGATTGCTGTGTTAGGCGGTGACGGAACCGGACCTGAAGTGGCCCGGGAAGCCTGCAAGGTGCTCAACGCCGTAGCGCCCCTGGAGAATTTCAAATACGAGACAACCGAGTTTGATTACGGTGGTGATCGGTACCTGAAAACAGGCGAGGTCATCACCGAAAAGCAGATCGATGAGTTTCGGCAATTTGATGTGATGTACCTGGGCGCTGTAGGCCACCCGGAGGTGCCCCCGGGCATCCTGGAGAAGGGCCTGCTGCTGGAGATCCGTTTCCAGCTGGATCAATACATCAACCTTCGGCCGGTCAAGCTCTATCCGGGCGTCGACTGCCCCCTCAAGGGCAAAGGTCCGGAGGACATCCATTTTGAGGTGGTTCGTGAGAACACGGAGGACCTTTACTGTGGGGCGGGTGGATTTCTGCGCAAGAACACCGCACAGGAAGTGGCCACCCAGGAGATGATCGCCACCCGTTTCGGTGTTGAACGATGCCTGCGCTATGCCTTTGAGCTCTGTCGGCGGCGCAAAGATCGCAATCAACTCACGCTTGTGCACAAAACCAACGTCCTCACCTACGCGGGCGATCTGTGGTTCCGTGCCTTTGAGGAGATCGGTGAGGCCGACTATCCCGACATCAAACGCGACTACAACCACATCGATGCAGCCTGCATGTGGTTCATAAAGAATCCTGAATACTATGACACGATGGTCGTCTCCAACATGTTTGGGGACATCATCACCGACTTGGGTGCCATGATTCAAGGAGGCCTGGGTGTGGCGGCCGGTGGCAATATCAATCCCGACCCCGGGGGCTGCAGTATGTTTGAGCCCATGGGAGGCTCAGCCCCAAAGTATACTGGACAGGAAGTCATCAATCCGATCGCAGCCATCGCCGCCATGGGTATGCTTCTGAACCTGGTGGGTGATCAAAAGAAAGCACCTAACTTGGTGGCGGCCGGTCATCGAATTGAGGAAGCCATCTCCAAGACCACTCCCAAAATGAAAAGCATGTCGGCTGGCCGGATGGGTTACACCACAAGCGAAGTCGGTGATTTGGTCAGTGAGGCGCTGTAAGACTGAACACGGAGTGGTCCTTTCCGTATGTCTAGACGCCCCGACCTTGAAGCCATTAACCAGGCACTCCATCACATCCGAGGGTCCATTCACCGTACTCCAGTCCTCACTTGCAGCGCCATCGATCAAAAGGTCGGTGCCCAGTTATTCTTTAAGTGTGAGAATTTCCAGAAGACTGGTTCCTTCAAATTTCGTGGGGCCTCCCACGCCGTGTTGTCACTGGATGAATCCCAGGCGAACCGTGGCGTCCTGACTCATTCTTCTGGTAACTATGCTGCGGCCCTGGCATTGGCCGCCCGCAACCGAGGTATTCCCGCTTACATCGTCATGCCCTCCGATGCACCCGCAGTCAAACAAGCGGCAGTCAGAAACTACGGTGGAGAAATCACCTTCTGTGAGCCCACCATGTCGGTCAGGGAAGAGACGGCCGCGGAAATTAGCAGGCGAACCGGAGCCCATCTGATTCACACCTTCAATGACCATCGCAACATCTGTGGATACGGAACGGCAGCACTTGAACTGCTCGAAGATGTGCCGGAGTTGGAGGTCATTCTGACACCCACGGGTGGCGGCGGCCTCTTGAGTGGGACTCTCATCGCCGCCAAGGGCCTCAAACCCAATATCAAGGTCATAGGTGCTGAGCCGTCCGAGGCCGACGACGCCTATCGTTCCTGGAAGGCGGGCAAGCGGATCTTGCTGGAGAAAGCCCATACCATAGCTGATGGATTGCGGACGAGTCTTGGCGAAGAGACCTTCCCCATCATCAAGGAACTGGTGGATGCCATCGCCCTGACCAGCGAGGAGGCCATTATGGAAGCGATGCGGTTGGTCTTGGAGCGGATGAAGATCGTAGTGGAGCCCTCCGCCGTGGTTCCCCTGGCCGTGTTGTTGGAACAAAGGATCAATCTGGCTGGCCACAAGGTGGGAATTATTCTCTCAGGGGGCAATGTCGATTTGGAAGCCTGTCTGAGTCATAGCCCGGATCATGCATAGGTTCTTGTCACGAAGCGACTAAAACGCCGACCTGAGTGCGTTTCGCCACACGCAAGGGGTACCCGCTTGCGGGTCGTGCAACGCCGGCGGTGCGCAGCGCACGCCGGATGATTTCGGCGCTGCAGTAGAGAATTTATGCATGATCCGGGCTAAGTAGCCCTCATCTCTCACACCGAATAGACATCCCCACTCCTGGAAACTACAATAAGCTCCAATTCTGCCAGCCGTTCTGGGATAAAGGAGGATTGAAATGATACCTGAGAATAAGGTGATACGGGATCATGTGCTGAAGCTCCTGAAAGGACGTCAGGGTCATGTGGACTTCGAGACCGTCCTTGCCAACCTGCCTCAAGAGTTTCAGGGGAAGAAGCCGGAAGGAGCACCCCATACTCCGTGGCAACTGTTGGAGCACATGCGGATTGCTCAAGAGGACATACTTGAGTTCAGCCGCGACCCCGAGCATGAGTCCCCGAAATTTCCGGAGGGTTACTGGCCGGATAGCGAGGCTCCCCCTGATGAGGGCGCATGGCAGAAGAGCGTGACTTCGTTTGCTTCCGATCTTCAGGCCATGGCAGATCTGGTATCGGATCCCTCCACCGATCTCTATGCCCGGATTCCCCACGGCAGCGGACAGACGATACTCAGAGAAGCTCTGTTGGTCGCAGACCACAACTCCTACCACTTGGGACAACTGGTGCTCTTACGGCGACTCCTCAACATCTGGATGGAAGGGAAACATTCAATATAGGGCCAGCTCAGAAGGAACAACCATGAAAAACAAACTGATCTCGTTTCTGGCAATGTCTCTGATCTTCGGCGTCATCCTTTGTGGGACCACTCCAGCCCAGAACAAGCCTAAGATAGCGGTCTTTGCCGGAGGTAACGCTACGGTCCAGAACAGTGTCCCCCTGGTGAGCAGCAACAAGGCACGGGCCCAACATGACCTCCCTCTTCGAACCCATCCTGATGGGAGTACTGAACGCTTCGACCATCTGGTTCCTCAACGACTGGCAGCGCCGGTAGAAGTACTGATCGAGCAGTTCAGTGGGCATCCTCTGGAAAGGGACGTGGCCGAACTGTACGGACCGCCTGACGGCTATGTGGATTCCAACGGCAGATTTCATTCCACCCGGCAAACTTCGGAGGACAAACCCGTTTATCGAGTTACTCTGCAACCTGAAGACGGGCTCTATCTACTACCCTATATGGCCCTTCAGGCTGATGGGACGGCGTGGGACGGCCCTTGCGCTTTTCCAAACTCCCCGTTTGAGAAATGCCGGCAGACCTTTTTCCCTGATCCTTCCCGCCTTTTCGAGGAGATCGACCGCGGCATTGGTGGAAGAAGCGGAAGCGGCTCCGCCAATCTGTTGAGTTCCAAAGCCGATTTTGACTTTTACCGTGCCCTCCCTTCCGGAGGCTATACCCAAGGTCTCTCGCACACCGACAGAACTGATGTCGGTTCCGGTGATATTGAGCCCGAGACCTTGGGAGAGGATTTTTTTCCCTATGCACCTTACCGTAAGGATGCCCGGATGGAAGATCTTGCCAGAATAACCAACACCGTTCAAAGGGCTCTGAACACGGGTGCTTATGCGGGTGGCATCTGGCTGGAGAGCAGCTACAATGTTGCCGGAACGACCTATTGGCTGAACCTTCTGATTGACACCGAGCTCCCCATTTCCGGAAACTCCTCCCAACGTCCCCATGGCATTGTCGGCAATGATGGCGACCGTAACGTGATTGATTCTGTGGATTACATCCTCTCCAGGATATGGGCAGACGACGATGGCAAGGACAATATTGGCGCGGTCATGCTGCAAGCTCAGCAGATCTTTACCTCTCGTGAAGTGGAGAAGGAAGACGCCCGGCCGGGAGGTTACCGAGCCACCGGGGGGCACGGAGGCGTTCTGGGCACCATTGGTCCTCCCGCCACAATCTGGTTTCAACCCACCAGTTTGCACACCTGGAAATCGGCCGTCAATCTGAACCGGCTCCCTTCCACAGTTCAAGGGGCGAGGAAGGTAGACGGACAGATCAGAAACGTCGAGGTCAGGATTAAGGATAAGGAAGGTTTTCTTCTGGGCGACGCCATTCCCAAGGTCACCATGGTGAGATACAACCGCTACGTGAAGGATAATGCACTTGCAAAAGCGGAAGAGGAGGTCGAGGTTTCAGCCAGAATCGAGAAAAATCTCAGGGACAGACCGTTGAGCGGCTTCGTGGCAGAGGGCATAGGAGGAAGGGTCCACGAGCCTTTGGTGGCGGCCCTGGATATCGCCGCACTCAGTGGCATACCCGTGGTGAGGGTGGCCCGGGGGGACGAGTGGACCATGGTACGACCCAACCCTTCGGATTTAACCGTCGAAGGGAACAATCTGACGCCGCTTAAGGCAAGGTTGTTGCTCATGGCTGCCCTGATGAAGTTTGGAAGCCCTCCGGTGGCTGCTGATCCCCAAAATCCCACTCCAGCTGAGAAGAAAGCCGTACAGGACAAGATGAACCAGTACCAGGAGGTTTTCAACACCCACTGACCGGCGCCTGTGTCAGGGCTCCTCTCACCGGAAACCTTGAATTATGACCACTCCGGTTGTGATTGTATTGAACGGAGTGATCGTGGCAGTCACGGATGACAGGCCACGAATCCTCACCGTAAAGCATCCGGACAATTCTCTCAGAATACCGAAGGAGGCCCATTTTGAGGACGGGACACCCTCGGACGCCCTCCCTTTTGGTCCTCTTGACCCGGCTGCCGACCGCACGCTTGAGTTGGGCCTGAGTGGCTGGGTGCGAGAACAAACCGGGATCGAGTTGGGGTATGTCGAGCAACTCTACACTTTCGGGGACCGCAATCGAGAACCGGGAGTTCGTCAAGGGGGACCGCGGGTTATTTCCATACCCTATCTGGCCCTGGTGAGAGAGGAACAGCTTTCCGTTCGAGGAGAAGCAACCTGGCGAGACTGGTACGAGTACTTTCCCTGGGAGGATTGGCTGTGGAAGCGCCCATCCATGATCGATGAGCAAATCGCCCCAGCGCTGGCCCGGTGGGCTAAAGCGGATACCGATACTCATATTCGCAACCGACGGCAGGAAAGGATCGAGATCGCTTTTGGTCTGGAGGGAGCTCCCTGGGACCAGGAGCGAGTGTTGGAACGCTATGAGCTTCTCTACGAAGCCGGCCTGGTTGCCGAGCAGGCACTGGACACAATTGTAGCGAAGAGAGACCGGCAAGAATCTCAAAAGAGTTCTAAAGGGTCCTCCCCGCAACCCGAAACGAGCCTGCTGGGTCGACCGATGGCACTGGATCACCGCCGCATTCTGGCTACCGCACTGGGCCGACTCCGGGGAAAAATTAAGTATCGTCCCGTGGTCTTCGAACTGCTTTCCCCCACCTTTACCCTGCTGCAACTTCAGCGGGTTGTGGAAGCTCTAGCGGGAGTCCGTCTACACAAGCAAAACTTTCGGCGCCTGGTGGAAAAGGGAGGACTGGTGGAGGGTACCGGCCAGTTGGACCCAAAAACCGGCGGCCGACCCGCCGAGCTTTTTTGCTTTCGCCGCGAGGTGCTTCGCGAACGCCCGGCCCCGGGTATCGGCCTGCCTGGCGCCCTCACCAAGTAAAATATTGCACCCCCTCAAGAAAAAACTCGGGCTTGCTTGATCAGGGAGAGAAATGTTAGTTATACTCAATATTAGCATAAGGAGTGCTTTTCGATGACAGCGACACGAGCGACTGAACCTAGAGTGACCGATCTTCCTTATACGCCTGTGGTGGCTCAGGCAACCGCGCTGACCTATGAACGCCTGCGCCACGTGATTCCCGAAATCGAGTGGCCTGTTCATGCCCCTCTGATTGTTGCCATCAACGAATTGAAAAAGCGGCGCAATGCCATTATTCTGGCCCACAACTATCAGACCCCGGAGATCTTTCACGGTGTTGCCGACCTCAGCGGTGACTCTCTGGCTCTGGCCCGGCAGGCGGTGGAAACCGACGCCGACGTGATCGTTCTGTGCGGAGTTCATTTCATGGCTGAGACCGCCAAGTTACTGAACCCGGAAAAGACGGTTTTGATCCCTGACCTTGAAGCGGGCTGCTCACTGGCGGCATCAATCACGGCCGATGATGTTCGACTCTTGCGTGAACGATACCCTGCAGTCCCGGTGGTGACCTACGTGAATACCTCGGCTGCCGTTAAAGCCGAATCCGATATCTGCTGTACCTCGGCCAACGCGGTGGAAGTGGTGGAATCACTGGGCAGTGAACGAGTCATCTTCCTTCCCGACGAGTTTCTAGCTCGACACGTTGCTTCCAAGACCGACGTCGATGTGATCGTTTGGAAGGGTCATTGCGAGGTGCACGAACGTTTTAGCCAAGAGGATCTTTCCGGTTATCGACAACAGTTCTCGAATATCCAAATCCTGGCTCATCCTGAGTGTCCTCCCGAGGTTCTGGCAGAAGCCGACTTTGTGGGCTCTACCTCAGCCATGATTCAACACGTTGAGAAAAAACGACCCGAGCGAGTCGTCCTGATCACGGAGTGCTCCATGAGTGACAATGTGGCGGTGGAGTTCCCCGAAATCGAATTTATACGTCCCTGCAATCTTTGCCCCCACATGAAGAGAATCACCTTGCCTAAAATCCTCAACACCCTCCAGACCCTGGAATACCGAGTCGAAATCGACCTTCAGGTTGCTGAACCGGCCCGCCGGGCTGTGGAGAGAATGCTGGCTGTATGAAATCCGATCCAGTCGGTGTTTTGATCATGGCTTACGGCAGTGCGCCTTCGCTGGACGATCAAGCCATATCGGACTATCTGGGACACATTCTTCAGTACTATCGTAAAACCGAGCCCACCGAGGAGGAATGCAGGCACCTGAAGGAGCGCTATGAGGCCATCGGGGGTTCTCCTTTGTACCGCATCACGGAAAATCTCTCCCAGGCCCTCCAAAAGACTCTCGAGCAGGGATTTTCCGAGCGTTTTCAAGTTTACTGGGGCATGAAACACTCCCCTCCCTTGATCGAGGATGTGGTGTCTCGAATGACGAAGGCCGGGGTGAAACAGGCCATTGCCGTGGCTCTGGCCCCCTTTCGCTCTCGCCTGAGCAGTGAAGGATATTATCGACTTGTTCAGGAATCCAACAGCTCCTTGGACGATCCGATCCAGTGGTCCTTTGCTGAAGACTGGAACCTCCATCCTCTTTTTTTGGAGCTGTGGAGAAACCGAATCGATGACATTCTGCATCGGCAAGAGAAAACTCCCACCGTTATCTTCACGAATCACAGTCTGCCTGCTCGAATCCAGGAATGGAACGATCCTTACTCCGAACAGTTTGAGAAGGCAGCAGAGGCCTTGGCCAAGAAGTGCCACCTATCCCAATGGACGACCGCCTACCAGAGTGAAGGAGGCGGCAGTCAAGCCTGGCTGGGACCCAATCTGATCGACCTTCTACACGAATTGCGTGATCAGGGACAAGACACCTTCCTGGCTGTACCTATCGGGTTCTTGATGGATCACCTGGAAATTCTTTACGACCTCGACTTGAAAGCCCAGAAAGAGGCCAAAGAAATGGGCATCGTCCTGTGGCGAACAGAAATGCCCAACGACGACCCACTTTTGGTGGATATGCTGGCAGATGTGGTTGCACAGAAAATCGAACCCAAAGGGCCCGTGGGTCGACTATCAGAGCCGTAGGCTTTAGCCTACGGGCCTCTGGCGGACAGCGCTCCCCTACTCTCTTGAGGTCGGAATTACCGTCACGGTCACTCGTCGGGTTCCTCTCAACACAACGATCTTCACAGCAGACCCTACCTTGAGCGCATCGATCGCATAGGTGTAGTCGTAAATGTTCTCGATTTTCTGACCTGCCAGCTCAATGACCACGTCTCCGCCCTGGATTCCCGCCTGCTCGGCCGGCGCTCCTTTCATCACCCCGGAAAGTTTGACACCCACGACATCGCCTTGAGAATAATCAGGAATTGTCCCCAGGTAAGCACGCAAAGCAGCCCGTCCCGCAGAGTTTCCAGGCCGCTCCATCTCAACATAGTCGGGGGCACTCTCACTGGTGAGCAGGGAACTCGTGATCAGCGCCATGAATCGCGCGATCTTTTCCGCACCCTCATAATTGATCTTGTCCGCCGTGTCCCGAGGAGTATGGTAATCCTGGTGCACGCCGGTGAAGGCACTCAGAAGTGGAACTCCCTTGAGATAGAAACTGGTAGCATCGGTCGGCAGGTAGCTGTCATTTTGGATAACGATGGGCAGTCCGATGGGAACGTTGCGCCTCTCGGCCTCTCCCAGCCAGACAGAACTCGAGCCCACTCCCTGCAAAACAAGACTCTCCCTCAAACGGCCAATCATGTCCAT
>CBDUTA010000122.1:0-9551 GCA_965369785.1 uncultured bacterium | reverse complement strand
GGGGTGGCGACGGCCACCGTCTGTGCCCTGCTGGATCTGGAGTGTGAGGTCTATATGGGCGTTGAGGACATTCGGCGGCAGTCTCTGAATGTCTTCCGTATGGAGCTTCTGGGAGCCCGGGTGACTCCGGTGGATTCGGGAAGCTGCACGCTCAAGGATGCCATCAATGAGGCCATGAGAGACTGGGTGACGAACGTCGAGAACACTCATTACCTGTTGGGTTCCGTGCTGGGTGCGCATCCTTATCCCACCATGGTACGCGATTTTCAGTCGGTGATTGGCCGAGAGGCACGCCGGCAGATTCTGGAACTGGAGGGGAAGCTTCCTGATCTGCTGGTCGCCTGTGTGGGCGGAGGCAGTAATTCCATTGGCCTTTTCTATGAGTTCCTCGAGGATGAGCAGGTGCGAATGGTAGGAGTGGAGGCAGGTGGAAAGGGGCAGGATCTGGGCCAGCATGCGGCTCGTTTCCAGGGCGGCAGGCCGGGAGTTCTGCACGGAACCTACAGCTATCTGCTGCAGGACGAGTTGGGCCAGATCTCGCCCACCCACAGCATCTCGGCCGGACTCGACTATCCTTCTATCGGGCCTGAGCATGCTAATCTTCGGGACGTGGGACGTGTCAATTACACCTCGGTTTCCGATCAGGAGGCCCTGGAGGCCTTTAAGCTCCTCAGTGAGCTGGAAGGCATCATCCCTGCGCTGGAGTCTTCTCATGCTGTGGCTTATTGCATGAAAACAAAAGTGTTAAATCGACTACTCGGGTCCGATCTGAGTGATCGACGGGTCATCATCAATCTTTCCGGTCGTGGAGACAAGGATGTCGAGATTATCAGAGATTTTCGCCAGAAATAAGAAGTGCTTTATTCCTTTTGTGACGGCAGGTCATCCTGACCTGGAAACCACGCGGGAGATCGTCCTGTCACTGGCGGCAATCGGTTCCCATGTCATTGAAATCGGCATTCCCTTCTCGGATCCCATTGCCGATGGTCCCATTATTCAGAACTCGTCCTTTCAGGCTCTCCGGCATGGTTATTCTTTCGCCGATTACATCGATCTGATTCGTCAGATACGAAGGGAGACGGAAGTCGGATTGGTTTTTATGACCTACATGAATCCGGTTTTGAGTTACGGATTGGAGAGGCTGGACCGGGAAGCTGCGGAGGCGGGCCTGGATGGGGTATTGATCTCTGACCTCACCCCCGAGGAATACTCTCGGATGGAGCCTTTGGAGGCCCTGGATACCATCTTTCTGGCGGCTCCTACCTCTTCGGACCAGCGACTCCAGAAGATTCTTGAAGTCAGTCGGGGGTTTGTGTATCTGGTGGCCCGCACGGGGGTTACGGGGAAGCAGTCCGATGTGGAGGATTCGGTCCCCAAAACCGTGAAGCGACTTCGCCGCTACACCCAGCTTCCAATTGCCGTGGGCTTTGGGATTACTTCGGCTCAGGATGTGAGCAAGGTCTGGCAGTATGCAGACGCGGCAGTAGTGGGTTCGGCCATTGTGCACTTTATCGAGGCTCACCGATCCGAGGCCGATGTGGCCCAAAGAGTTGGAGAATATGTCAGAAAAGACTTGATTTCAGCCCTCTAATTGGCTAACGTAAGTGGGTTTATGAGTTTATCTTGCGCTTTTTATTGGTTTTATTGGTGGCACCAGAAAAGATCCTGCCCACCGGTATAGGTACAAGTCACAAGCGAGATTGACAAGGCCGTGGGTAGGGGCGCTACTCACGGCCTTTTTTTGTTTATGTCCCGCGGATGACGCAGATGAAACGGATTCGACCCATGGATGATATCGCGAAGTGGCGGCAGAAAATCGATGAGATCGATCTGAAGCTGGTGAAACTGCTCAATCAACGCGGTCAATGCGCCATTGAGATCGGAAAACTGAAACACCAGTTGATCCTTGAAATTTACGATCCGAGGCGCGAAGAGGAGGTCATTGGCCGTGTTTGGAAGGAGGCTAACGGCCCCTTGAGCAAAGAGGCGGTCAAGCGCCTGTTCGAAAGAATTATCGATGAGTCCAGGCGGGCCGAACGGGAGTCCAGTGACCCCGAAGACCTGGGAAAGACAGAGGAATCCAGTAGTTCAAAGAAGATAGAGAAGGAGTAACAAACCATGGTTATCGTCATGAAACAACATGCTACGGACAGTCAGATTGAAGGGGTGATCGAAAAACTGGTCTCTCAAGGATTTGACGTGCACCGCTCCACGGGTGTGGAGCACACCATTTTGGGGGCCGTAGGTGCCAAGGTGGTGGACACGCGGGACTATGAGCTGGTGGAAGGCGTTAAAGAGGTCCACCGTATCACCCAGCCCTATAAGCTGGCTTCACGAGCTTTTCGTCCTGAGGGAACCGTTATCGAGATCAAGGATGTAAAGATCGGGTGTGGCGAGACGGTGGTCATGGCGGGCCCCTGCACGATCGAGGATTACGAGCAGTGCAATCTGATCGGGGAAAGAATCAGGGCCGCAGGAGCCCAGGTGATTCGGGGTGGAGCTTTCAAACCCCGCACTTCGCCTTACTCTTTTCAGGGGCATGGCGAGGAGGGATTGAAGAGTATCCGCAAGGCAGCCGACAATCACGGATTGCTGGTGATTTCCGAGATTATGGAATCGAGTCAACTTCCCTTGGCCCAGGAATACATCGACATTATTCAGATCGGAGCCCGCAACATGCAGAACTATGGTCTGTTGCGCGACATCGGCCAGACCGATATTCCCGCCCTTCTCAAACGCGGAATGAGCGCTACCATTTCAGACCTGCTGCTGGCCGCCGAATACATCATGGCTGGAGGAAATCACCGCGTGATCCTATGTGAGAGAGGGATTCGAACCTTTGAGACCCAAACTCGGAATACTCTGGACATTTCGGCCATCCCGGTGGTTCACGAACTCAGCCATCTTCCTATTGTGGTCGACCCCAGCCATGCCATTGGAATTCGGGACAAGGTTCCCCCTCTGGCACGAGCGGCCATGGCAGCGGGTGCGGATGGATTGCTCCTGGAAGTTCACCACGACCCCGACAATGCTATCTGTGATGGGGCTCAAACCATGACTTTTGAACAGTTTGAGGATCTCATGGGAGAGCTGCAAGTGATTGCGGGGTTAGTGGGTAGGAAAACAGTCGCCGCGACCGTCTGAGTGCAGGCCGCTGACACCGCTGACCGCTGACCACGGTCAGCGGTCAGCGGAAATTCAAAATTCAAAATCACCGGCCAGAGGCCGGAAATTCAAAATTCAAAATCACAAATCCCAAACAAATTCAAAATTCAAAACGAATGTTTCTCTGCGCGCGAAGCGCGCTCTATGCTAGTCTCCTAATCTGTAGTTGGGTGCCTCTTTGGTCACGATGACGTCGTGAACATGGGATTCGCGTAGTCCCAGGTGAGTGACTCGAATGAGGTGGATCTTGGTTTTCAGCTCTTGAATGTCCTTAACCCCGCAGTACCCCATTCCAGCCCGGACTCCGCCCATGAGGACCGGGATTAGATCTTCCATGCTGCCCTTGTAGGGAACTCGCCCTTCAATGCCTTCCGGAACCACTTTGCGTTCCACATCGGTGGTCTCGTCGTGTCCATAGCGATCTGCACCACCCTCGCCCATGGCTCCCAGCGACCCCATTCCCCTGTAGGTTTTGTAGCTGCGGTTCTGATAAAAGACCAATTCACCGGGAGATTCATCGGTGCCCGCGAACAGGTTCCCGGCCATCACGCAGTCGGCACCTGCGGCCAAAGCTTTGCTGATATCCCCTGAATATTTGATTCCTCCGTCGGCAATGAGAGGAAGCTTCATCTTGCGGGCAACCTTGGCCGTATTCATGATGGCCGTGATTTGCGGGACTCCGGCTCCTGTGACCACACGAGTGGTGCAAATACTCCCGGGGCCCATGCCCACCTTGACACCGTCCACGCCCAGATCTCCCAGTTCGCGGACCGCCTCCCCGCTTGCGATATTGCCCACAACCAAGTCCGCCTTTTTCAACTGCTTCTTGAGTTCGCGGACGGCCTTCAAGACACGTGCGGTGTGCCCATGAGCCGTATCCATCACGATGACATCGACCTTGGCTTTTTCCAATTCGCTGGCCCTCTCCAGAAAATCCCCACTGGCACCTACGGCTGCTCCTACTCTCAGGCGGCCATAGGAATCCTTGGCTGCATTGGGATAGGAAATCACCTTCATGATGTCTTTGATGGTAATAAGACCCTTCAGCTGGTTGTTTTTGTCCACAACCAGCAGTTTTTCGATGCGGTGTTCGTGGAGTGTCTTCTTGGCCTTGTCCATAGAAATTCCCTGGCGCACCGTGACCAGATCGTTCTTGGTCATCAGTTGCGACACCGGAAGATCCAGATTGGTTTCAAATCGAAGATCGCGGTTGGTGAGAATTCCCAGCAGCTTTCCCTTCTTGTCGGTAATGGGAACGCCTGAGATCTTGTGTCGGTCCATCACCTCTAAAACATCCCGGATTCTATCCTGGGGCCGCATGGTCACAGGATCCACGATCATGCCGGATTCGGAGCGCTTCACCTTGTCCACCTCGGCAACCTGGGCTTCGACGGAAAGATTGCGGTGGATAATCCCAATCCCCCCTTGTCCGGCTAGAGCAATGGCCAGCTTTGCCTTCGTCACAGTGTCCATGGCCGCCGAAGAAAGAGGGATATTCAGGGGGACATTTCGAGAAAAGCGGGTTCGAAGATCTGCTTCACCCGGCAGGACCTTACTCCTGGCCGGCATCAGTAAAACATCGTCAAAGGTTAAGGCTTCTGGGATCTCCATTGGCGGATTATAACCCACGGATCACACAGATGCTATCCCTCAGACCCTGCGAGAACGCGTTATCGGCGGGATGGTGGTAGAATCTAGGAGTCATGTTTAACACGATTCTGACCAAGATCGTCGGGAGTCACAACGAGCGAGAGCTGAAAAGAATTCAGCCCTTGGTGGTCCGCATCAACGAGCTGGAGAGGGGAATCTCCCAGCTCTCGGATGCTGATCTGAAATCGAAAACCCCCGAATTTAAATCCCGTCTGGAAAAGGGCGAGTCCCTTGACGATATTCTCCCCGAGGCCTTTGCCGCGGTTCGCGAAACGGGCCGGCGGACCCTGGCTATGCGTCATTTTGACGTTCAGCTTATCGGTGGTGAGGTCCTTCATCAGGGCAAAATTGCCGAGATGAAGACCGGAGAAGGGAAAACCCTGGTCGCCACTCTTTCTGTCTACCTTAACGCCCTGTCCGGTAAGGGTGTTCACGTGGTCACGGTGAATGACTATCTGGCCCGGCGTGATGCCGAATGGATGGGACCGATCTACCAGTTTCTGGGTTTGAGCGTCGGTGTGATCGGGCACGACATGCCCGAACCGGAGCGCAGGGCGGCATACCAGTTGGATATCACCTATGGGACCAACAACGAGTTCGGCTTCGATTACCTGCGCGACAACATGAAGTACACGCTCGAGGACTGCGTCCAGAGGTCTCACCACTATGCCATCGTCGACGAAGTGGACTCCATCCTTGTGGATGAAGCCCGGACGCCTCTGATTATCAGCGGTCCTTCTGAAGAATCCACCGACAAGTATTACAAGATCGATAAACTGATCCCCCGGCTGGTTCGTGAACAGGACTACAAGATCGATGAGAAGGCCCGGACGGTCGTCCTTCAGGAATCAGGTGTTGAGAAAGGGGAAAAGTTTCTGGGAATCGAGAACCTCTACGATCCAAACCACATGGAGCTGGTTCATCATATTCAACAGGCCCTGAAGGCGCACACGCTGTTTAAGAGAGACGCGGATTACATGATCAAGGACGGCCAGGTGATCATCGTAGACGAGTTTACGGGGCGCCTCATGCCGGGGCGCCGTTACTCAGACGGCCTGCACCAGGCGCTGGAGGCGAAGGAGGGTGTGCGCATCGAACGCGAGAACCAGACCCTGGCCACCATCACCTTTCAAAACTACTTCCGTATGTATGACAAGTTAGCAGGCATGACGGGAACAGCCGAGACGGAAGCCACTGAGTTCGAGAAGATCTACAAGCTGGAGGTTGTGGTCATTCCCACCAACCAGAAACTGATTCGGCGCGAGTATCCGGATTTGGTGTACCGTTCGGAGCGGGAGAAATTCAATGCGGTGGCCGATGAGGCCAAGGAACTCAATGAATTGGGGCGCCCGATGCTGATAGGGACCACCTCCATCGAAAAGTCTGAGCGGCTCTCCACCCTGCTGAAGCGCCGTGGCATCAAGCATGTGGTTCTCAACGCCAAGTATCATGAGCGGGAAGCCGAGATCGTCTCCCAGGCGGGCAAAGTCGGGGCAGTGACCATTGCCACCAATATGGCCGGGCGCGGAACCGACATTGTTTTAGGAGGAACCGCCCCGGAGTCTCAAGCCAAGATGAATCTGCAGGCTCGAAACCTGAACCCGAAGGAGCATCAGGAGGAGTATAAAAAGGAAGTGGAGAAGCTTTCTCCGGTTTGGCAAGAGGAGCACGATAAGGTGATCGAACTGGGTGGAGTTCACATCATTGGTACCGAGCGACATGAGGCTCGGCGCATTGACAATCAGCTCCGCGGTCGATCCGGTCGCCAGGGAGATCCCGGCTCCAGCCGCTTTTATCTTTCGCTTGAGGACGATCTCATGCGAATCTTTGGCTCCGACAATATTTCCGGACTCATGCATAAACTTGGGATGGAGGAAGGCGTTCCCATCGAATCCAAGTTGATCACCCGCCAGATTGAACGAGCCCAGGGGCAGGTCGAGGGCAGGAACTTCGAAGTCAGAAAGCATCTCCTGGAGTACGACGATGTCATGAACAAGCAGCGGGTGGAGATCTACCGATTCCGCCGCGAGATGTTGAAGGGAGAGGACCAGAGAGAGTACATTCTGGGGTTGGCTGAGGACATCGTCATCGAATTTCTGGATAGCTATGCCCACCTGGAGACCGAGCCGGAGGAGTGGGATCTGGAGAACCTGAAGATCAACCTGCGTCGGGTTTACGGGATTGATCTTCCTCAAAATGTGGATGAATTGTCGCGTCCTGAGTTGGAAGAAGAACTGCTCGATCGAATTAAATCGAAGTACCAGGAAAAGGAAAGCCAGGTCGGGACGGAAATGATGCGATGGTACGAGGGCATGGTGATGCTGCAGATTATGGATCAGCAGTGGAAGGATCACCTGCTGGCTCTGGACCATCTCAAAGAAGGAATCGGTTTGCGAGGTTATGGACAACGTGATCCTCTGGTGGAGTACAAAAAAGAGTCGTTTGGATTGTTCGAGGAGCTCTGGAACCGGGCGACTGAGGAAATGGTTCGGATGCTCTTCCTGCTGCGACCGATCACCGAGGAAGACGAACGAGACCTCCTGAAGACCCGCCGTCAGCAGCAGCCCTTGAGTTATTCCCAACCCGAGGATGCTCCCCCCGTTTGGAAGCCCAGTCAGCCACAGGAACAGCAAAGCGTAGCAGCCGTGAAAACGGTGGTCAGAAACACTCGTAAAGTCGGCCGCAATGAGCCTTGTCCCTGCGGCTCGGGTAAGAAATACAAGAAATGCTGTGGAAAATGAGGGGGAGTTGACCTCCTGGCCAACTGACCGTCCTGACCACCTGACCACCTGACCACCTGACCGCAGCCGGAAGACCGGCTGAAATTCAAAATCTCAAATTCCAAAATGGAAACCTGAAACCTGGAAAGCGCGCGAAGCGTGCATGGTCAGGTGGTCAGGGTTTTCCGGTCAGGACGGTCAGGGGGTTAGGACGCTCAGATCTTCACCACGTCGCAGGCATCGACTTCGCAGGCCACCGCCTGCTGGATCAGGTCAATGGACAGAATGAATCGGTAGGTACTCTTTTTCTCGGTGAGGACTCCCTGCAGTCCTCTGAGCGGACCCTGAATGATTTCCACTCGATCCCCTTCCACAATAAAGGGATAAGGATCGTAGGGTAGAGTACTGAAGACCAGCCTCTTGACGTCCTGGACCTGTGTTTCAGGGATCAGGGCGGGTTCACCATTGAAGCCGACGATGCGGACGATCGAGGGAATCTTCAGAATGTCCAGTCGTCGCCTCTGTATCGGGGCGTGAACGAAAAGATAACCGGGAAACAAGGGGAACTGGACTTTTTTATAGCGGTCCTTCCACTTCGAAAGTACTTCACGCAGTGGCAAAAAACACTCGATATCCTTTTGCCATAGTTGCTCCGCCACCACCTTCTCATGTCTGGATTTGGTGGTTACTGCGTACCACTGGGTGTCAGAATCGGCCATAAAACATCCTTGTGAGAGCCGTCAGAAGAGGTTGTCGGTGTCGCTTTCCCCTCCACTTGAGGCCAGGGAACCCTCAATGGATTCAGGATCCTCTCCCGCTTCAAGCCTGTCCACAACCTCATTGAATTCCGGACCCAGGTCTTCGCCCATTT
Source organism: uncultured bacterium (assembly GCA_965369785.1). Classification (GTDB taxonomy): domain Bacteria; phylum Acidobacteriota; class UBA6911; order RPQK01; family JADFOI01; genus JADFOI01. The sequence goes on along the minus strand of CBDUTA010000122.1, from coordinate 1,145 downwards.
CCGTTCCCATTTTCTTCATCATCCGAGCCATTGATTTGGGATCGTTCTCATCGAAGTCGCCCCATCCCGAGGGATCTGCCATACGCTCCAGGCGGCTCTCTTCTGAGCGTGGCATAGAGACTCTTGAGATGAGTTGTTCGAGATCGTCGCTTCCACACCTGCACCGGGTTTCATCGGCGTCAGAAATCCTCCAGAAGAACCGGGAAAAACGCCGTCCGCATTCCCCGCACAAGTACTCGTAGACGGGCATATACGGAGGAGTATAAGCCGTTTGACGCGCTTCTGGCAATTTTGCCACAATCGGATTCCTAATGTCCCTTCGAGGTAAAACTCTCATCAGAGCCGGCATCACTCTCGGATTGCTGGCCTTCCTCGCTTATCAGATGGATTTGGGTAAACTGTGGGTGATCCTCGTCTCGGCAAGTCCCCTGCTGGTCCTGTTAGGAACCCTGATCCATCTGCTGAGCGTGTTGCTCTCGGTCGTTCGATGGAGGACGATTCTGGTGAACTTTGATATCCACATCGATTATTCACCCCTGGCCAAGATGACCTTTATCGGGTTTTTCTTCAATCTGTTTTTACCCTCCGGGATCGGTGGAGATTTCTTTCGTGCCTATTATCTTTCAAAGCGAAAAAATCGAGGGATGTCAACTACCCTGACCACAACCTTGTTGGAGCGCAGTGGGGGCCTTTGCGCTCTACTGCTCATCGGAACCCTATTCGCTGCTTTCGAGGATCTCCGAGTGGAGGGGGTCCGCCTGTTTGATGTCTTTCTGGTTCTCATCACCCTCTATCTGCTTGGGAATCTCATGCTCTTTCATGCCTGGATCCACCGCAAAATCAGTTCGTTTCTGAAAAAGAGAAACCTGGAGCAGGTCGAAGCCAGGATGGAGTTGGTTTACAGCGGGCTGAACGCGCTTCGCGACAACAAGCGTTCCATCGTTCTGGTCCTTCTCCTGTCCCTGCTCATTCAGTTTTTCACCGTGGTGATGGTCTGGGTCGCGGCGCTGGCCATTGACATCGATGCCCCCTTTAGAATCTTTTTGATTTTTGTTCCTCTGATTAACCTGAGCATCATGGTGCCTTTAACGATAAACGGCATCGGCCTGCGAGAGAGTCTCTTCTATCTGCTCTTTTCCCAGATA
>CBDUTA010000121.1:0-9552 GCA_965369785.1 uncultured bacterium | reverse complement strand
TCCCCTCCCAAGCCCCATCAGCAAACATCATCGTATTTATGGAACGAGACACTTAAGAACAACTCCGTCTGGAGGGCTGAATACTTGTGCTATAATGAGCGCTTCTCAAAACAGGAAAATAAGAATGCTCGATCTATTTCGACGAAGAAAAGGCGGCTTAAAGTGGATTCTATGGCTCGTGATCCTTGTTCTGGGTGCGGGCATGCTCCTGTTCTTTGTTCAGACTCCGGGTGGGATGGGGGTTGGTTTTAGCAACCAGAATGTAGCCATCGTGGCTGGGAACTCGATCACCGCAACCCAGTACAGAAGAGTCTACAACCAGATTTACGACAACGTCCGGCAAATGTACCCGTTGGATCAAGGCGGCGCTGAGATTCTGAAGCTGTTGGGCCTGGCCGACCAGGCACTGGATCAGTTGGTCCAAGACTACGCAATCGGCTATGGAGCTCAGAGCATGGGGATTGAAGCAACCCGTGAGGAAGTTGCCGAGTACATCACCACTCTTCCCTCCTTTCAAGAAGACGGCCGCTTCATCGGGACGGAACGCTACATGCAGATCCTCCAGGCCAACAACCTTCCGGCCTCAGAATATGAAGATGGGATCAGGCGAGAAATCGTTCGGACCAAGCTGCAGAGAGTGGTCACGGACGGGATCCGGGCCACACCGGAAGAGGTGCGGAAAGAGTTCCTGGACCGTAATCAGGGAATCAAGATTCGCTACGTTGCCATTGACCCGAAGGAGGTGGCTCCGGAAACAGTCGATCAGGAGGATCTCAAAACCTATTTCGAGCAACAGAAAGAAACCTACCGAACCCCTGAACAGCGAAAGGTGAAGTACATCATTTTTCCGGTCCGACCTGAGGATGTGGAGCTGACGGAAGAGCAGCTTCAAGAACGCATGGCCGCCTTTCCTGAAAAGCAGGAGGTTCGTGCCAGTCACATCCTCCTGACTTCGGATGACGAAAGTGCCCAGCAGAAGGGGGAAGAGCTTCTGGAGCAGCTTCGTGCAGGTGCGGACTTCGCCGCATTAGCGACAGAACACACGCAGGATGAAGCCTCCGTAGCCAGTGGTGGAGATGTCGGCTTCTTTGGACGCGGGGCCATGGTTCCTGAATTTGAGGCGGCTGCCTTCTCACTGGAACCCGGCGAGCTGAGTGATCTGGTGGCAACTCAATACGGTTTTCACATCATCAAAGTCACGGACGTGCGCAGAGTGGATTCTCGCGGATTGGCTGAAGCCGAGTTGAGGCAGGAAGAAGGTCAGATTTTGGCTCGTACTCTGGCCGAGAAGGTCGCCCACGAAGCCCGAGAAGGTGCCGGTTTGGAGACAGCGGCTGTGCGATACGGTGTGGAGATCCAGGAAACTCCATTTTTCACCCTGGGAGATGTGATTCCTGATTTGGGTGTTCGCAATGACTTCAATCAACAAGTTTTCGCGATGAGTCCCGGGCAGGCGACGGAAGCCTATGATAGGGGTGGGACTTACCTGGTGGCCCAGCTCCTGGAGGTCCAGGAGGCTGAGCTCTCCGAGTTTCAGGCCGTTCAGGATCAGGTCAGCAAAGACTTCAAGGCAAGCCGTGGAGAGGAGGCTGCTCGAGAACGAGCCTTTGCCTTCACCCAGGCCCTCGAGGAAGAGCCCGACTTTGAGACGGTGGCTGGCAGGGAAAACCTGACCATTACGACGACCGACTTTTTCAAGAGGAATACGGCGGTGGACGACGAACTGGGATCAGCAGCAGAGATCCTCAACCGAGCTTTCCGTATGAAGGAAAACGAGAGCAGCCCGGCACTGTCAGTTTCCGGTAAGTATGTTGTTTTTCAAGTGACGGAAAAGAGTGAGGTCGATGAAGAACAATTTGAGAAGGAAAGAGTCGGGCTTACCCTGCAGATGACCGATGAAAAACGGTCCCGGTTCTTTGAGTCCTGGGTACAAAACGTGGTGGAAAGACTTTACGAAGAGAACGAGATCGAAATCAACCGCCTGCTCGTTGACTCCATTGCCGGTTGATGATTTAGTTCCTCGCTGTGGGGCTGTAGCTCAGTTGGAAGAGTACCTGAATGGCATTCAGGGGGTCAGGGGTTCGAGTCCCCTCAGCTCCACCAATCCTTTCAATAGTTTACAGACACTCTCTTTCAGATTATCTGCTGCAACTCCCAGAATAGGGTCCATATAGGGTCCAGGGCGCATCAGGTCACCGCTCTTTCCGGTAAGGGCGTTATCCGTCCAAGTGGACGAAAAGGTGGTCACTGGGGAGAGCGGCTGGAAAAGATTATCACTGGCCGGGAGATTGGCAAGGTGGTGAAAATCAGATGAGAACTTTCTTTGCCATCAGAAGACTGCAATAAAGGTGTTTTGGCCTAAGCCCCTTCTTTTTGAACTAACTAGTATGTCCACTAGCCTCAAAAAAGCAAACTCCTATATGTACGCGTGAGCGGATCGAGGAGGTGGTTGCCCATCGCATGACACTGCGGCCAGGGAGGTAGCCTTTCGGGCGTCGTCCCTTATTGCAGCACTTCCGAGGAGGCCCGCTCCTTCTCGAGCTCGAGCTGAGCCGCCCGCGCGCATCCTTGCATGACCTGGAAGTAGCGCTGCACCCACTCCTCACCCAGCTCGTAGGGATGGGGTCCGTCGCCACGGCCGGCGAGCATCCGGTTTCGGTTGACTGCGTTGTCGAACTCCGAGTGGTTCGACAGTAGAACGGCCGCTCCGGTCGCGGCGGCCTGCTTCGCAATGTGCTGCTGCGCCTCGATGTAGCTCTGGAAGTTTGCGATGCCCGGATCCGGCGTGGCGTTCACGAAGTTGAACGCGGTCCCGCCGGAGTACGCTACGTTGACCGGTCTACCGTTGTCGAAGACCGTAAACGTGTACGATAGCGTGCCCGGCGTGTGACCGGGCGTCTCCCATAGGGTCACCGTCGTGTTGCCGAGCGTCAGCTCCATCCCGTCGGTCGCCACGATTCCACGAGTGGGAGCCATGGTCGCGTAACGGTTCGGATAGGTCTCGACGAGTTCCCAGTCGGCTTCCCCCATGACGACCTCGGCGTCGAAACGGTCCTGTAGTATCTGAGCCCCGCCGATGTGATCCCCGTGAGCGTGCGAGATGATGACATAGCGGATGTCGTTGGGATCCAGGCCGAGCCGCTCCAGCCCCCCGATGATCAATTCCTCCGAGTTGTACGGGAAGATCGTGTCGATGATGATGATGCCCTCACTCGTCGTCAGAGCCCACGACGTCTGAAACTTGCCACCGACGAAATAGAGATTGTCGAAGACCTTGGCCGCGTCTGCATACCAGATTTCGCGCGCTGGTATGGTCGAGGGGTCTCGCACGTAGCGCGGTACGTTGTTGCTTGTATTCACTCGGCCGCTGGCCGGAAGCAGACAAATCCGGTTCAACGTGCCGAGGAACTCGAAGCCGGCCGCTCGCTTCGCTGACCGTAACGCGTCTTCGATCTCGGCATCGAAGTCCCGCGGGGCGCGAACGTTTTGGGCCAATCCCCGTTCGCTCGGTGATCCAGCGATGATCACGAGAAGCGTTACGATCCTGATCGTGTGCGAACGCATGATTCTCCTCCTTTTTCATCGACCCGTTTGGTGGCAAGCTGACGGACCAATTCGACACCCGCAAGACGGATTCTACGCGTGTAGGCACTCATGGCAGGAGCTCAGTCGCCAGTGGCCCGGGGTCTGGTCGGCGCCTCCTTGTTCGCCACAGGGCCTCGGGCTACCGTGCCGCTCGGCCGAGGAGGAGTCTCGCCGTCTTGTCCTTCATCTGAAGCTCGCGTCCACCTGAATACTGTCACATGGCTGTATAGTCGGCAAGCCGTCCTAATAGAACTCACCGGTTTGGGCGTTTATCAGGCATGTGACCGGTTCATTGACCTCAACTCATTACAGATGGAGCCATCGTCTCACACGAAGGCGGAGTAGAGATCGATGTATGGGAGGCCCCGTCTCGCCGCGAGTCTGCGAAGGCGCTGATTCAGATCGATAACTCTTCGCTCGTAGTCCGAACTACGGAGGAGCACGCTCTGGATGTAGACCTTGGGTGCGGGTGATTCCGCAGCGAGCCTATCGAGTATGTCGGCGTATCGCGCGAGGGGGCAACTATGCAGCATTTCCCTTAATGGTTTTAGCGGGGATCCAGCCGGACGAAGTGCCTCGGCGGAAAACCCGTCAGGATCCGGAAGACCACACCGAGGCTGTTCTTGCTGTCGACGCGATCGTGCTCCTCGCCCGTCACGGGGACGGCTCGATAGTCGCTCTTCTCGCCATCCAGCGTGACGTTTACCTCCGGGTTCTCCAAAGCGCGGTCGTACCAAGCCCGGGGCCAGTGGTTGGCCGCCACGTAGAGCTGGCCATCGCTCTCGAGGCCGGACACGACGCGGTCGTGCGGGGTTCCGTCCCCTTCGAAGGTGGTGATGACTAGGGTCGACCCGGCCGTGGGCTGGAAGTACCCGATTAAGGTCTCGAACGCGACGACGATTCCCACGTAGATCAGGACCACGGTCGTGACGATCTTCAAGGCCTTCATCGATTGACTCCCATGGGCAGTTTATCCCCTAATTGCGCAGTACAGTAGTGAGACCGCTGTTTGTCGCTAGGAATTTCTTCACTATCGTTTGTCAGCCACTTGGCCGTATAGTCGGCAAACCGTCCAATGGATCGCCAGTGGGGTCCTTCAATCTCACTTTCCGGTTAGGGCGTTATACGTCCAAGTGGCCTTGCGTTACCCTTGGAATCGGCTTCCAAAGAGAAAGCGTTTCACAGCGATCCTCTACCCTCTGGCTCGGCCCCAACCGCACAGAATCTACTCGGTTGACCGGGTTTCGCCTGCCAGATAGACTACCTTCCAGAAAGGAACTTCTTATCAAGCACGATAAGAGCATGTGCGCCGCTGAATCACAAACAGGGCCTGGGCGTTCTCGGAAACCACTTGTGCTCTACGCGGTGGCAGTAGTCTTGTTCCTCACAACGAGTCTTGTCTCGAGCGACTTCGCGATCGACGACCACCCCTACTTTTTCATACCCTCGTTTCTTGGTGCGTGTGTCAGCTTGTTCCTCGCGGCCCGGGCCCAGAAGTCAGATCGTTTCGCAACCGTGATGGCATCGCTTTCTGCGCTCGCTCTTCCCTTCTGGCTTGTCATGGGTGCCCACTATTGGGATTTCGTCGAAACGGACATACGCGACACACCGATCGCTTTCTTCCTCCTCACGCTGGTCGGAGCGCTTCTGTATGGAATCCCCTATGTGCTCTATAGAGCTTTGACGTTCCTATTTCGAGGTCCAGCCCATCGAGGTTGGTGGGCCTGCCCCGTACTCCTGTTCCACTCGATAACGTTCCTTGTCTCGCTCGTTACTCTTTTAACGCTGGAGTGAACACAAGCATGGCCGGTTCGCTAGGGCGAGGCTTACCCGTTCTTCTACAGTCGTTGCTTTACGTCGTTTCCGGCGTTCTGCTGGTGTGGCCGAGCATCATTAAAGCCAGCCGCGGTTTCGCATGGTCGGCCTTTGTTGCGGTGGGGATCTTTCTCCTACTAGTGGCGGTAGCGCGAGAGTCCCGGGGCCGAGCTGTGAGGGTTGGAACGTTTGTAGCCGTGACGACGTTGTGCTATTGGGCTTCACATTTCGTGTGGGCGTCGGCTTCCTCAGGGCCCGTGTACTACATCGATCACAGGGCGTTAGAACCGACCTTCTATAACATCGCGATATTCTGGATGATGACCTTCGGGATCGCCCTGCCGTACGAGATCTACGGTGTCATCACATCAGTTCGAGAAACTTCCTCGCGCCTTCTCGCTGTAGTGGGTCTGCTGCTCCTATTCCAGATGACGACGGCGGGCTACATCGGCTTCAAGATCGTCACCGACATCTTGCTCGCATATTAACCAATCTGGCATTTGTCTATGGTCCTCCTAGACGTAGGTCTAAACCAGAGTTGTTCTAACATCTTTATCTCCCGAGTCCACTGTCCGTATAGTCGGCAAACCGTCCAGATGAAACTCACCGATAAGGGCGTTATACGGCCAGGTGGCTTTTACTGGAGGCGTTAAGCGCTTCAACGACCTGTTGCGGGGATGAATTTACTACCCTGATTTGACTCCACTTTATGTTAGGTCAGTGAATCCCCACGTTCTTTCCGAATTGCCATAAATTCATCTAAGATTGCCTTCAACCGCCAAAGGTTGAACAACTTGAGGGAGAGCTATCTATCAATGTCTTCAGCAAGTGCTGAGATGAGGCGAATCCCTTCATCTATGCCTTCAGAAGACCATGGAGTATACTGTTTCTGCCATGAGACGGCCTAATCTGATAGGAATCCTCGTTCTTCTAGTGGTCCTTACACTCGTGACTGTGGATCAGTCAGTTTGCTTCTCATGTAGTTTCGAATTACCCCAGGCTTCGAGCCACGAGGATGTGGATCTTGAGCAGAATTGTTCTCTTTGTTTGACCTTAGTCCAGCCTGCACTATCCCTTCCGCTTCTCATCACTCTGTCTGTGGCTGAGTTCAGGAGTCTTTCGTCGCCGATTGTGTCCGATGGCCTCTCTACCTCGATCTTCCATCCCCCCCGGCCTATTCTCCTCTATTCCTAAAACCAGCACGATTTGGGAGACGCGGCTTGGAGTTGCGTCAGTGCTATCGTCTTCTTTGCCGTCACCACGGGCTGGTAAATCGCTCGAAATTCAGCACGCACAATTCTGTCATTGCACGAAAGGACCCGCATATGGCTTGGGATCACTGGAAGCATGTGTTGTTTCTTCTGATTGTTTTAGTTTCGGTGTCACCTTCTCTTAAGAGCCAGGTGACTGTACCGGCCGAACTCACATTGCGGCAAGCAAAGGACATCCTGGTAGCAAACAGCCCAGTGCTTCAAGCAGAAAAAATGAATCAGGAGATTGCGAGAGGTGTTTTTATCGACGTCTCCAAAAGACCTAATTTGGAACTCTCGGTCAGCGCGGGTGGGCTCGGCTCCCAACCGGGAACCGGCACTTTCCTCGACAATCAGGAGTTCTCTACAACCCTCAGTTATGACGTTCAGACTCAAGGAAAGAGGCAAAAGCGCACCCAACTGGAACGCTACAGCATCGAGGTTGCAGAGTTTGAGTTCCAAGATCGAGTTCGGCTCCTCTCTTGGGAGCTGAAACAACGGTGCTATCAGGTCGTCCTAGGCCAACGGGAGGCCGAGGTAACAAGAGAAATCTCAGAGGAATTCAACCAGTTTGTCACTTTGACCCGGACTCGTTACCAGAACGGTGACATTTCAGGACGAGAGCTTCGCCGCATTGAGACAGAACAATATCGATTGCAGGAAAATGTGATTGCGGCAGACCTTCAGCTCGAAAATGCTCAAGACCGTCTTTTGGCGTTACTTGGAACTGACGTTCTTGACACAAACTTCCACGCGGTCGACGACTTTTCCCCTGCCTTCACACCACCCCCACTGGTTGAGCTCAAACAGGACTTCCTGCAGTTCCGAAAAGATGTGGAAGCGCAACAGAAACGTATCGACCAGGCCAGAACCCGAATGGCGCTGGAAAAAGCTCGATCTGTACCTGATTTGAAATTCTTTGGTGGATATCGTAGGGACTTTGGACACAACGGAGCAATTATCGGAGTGAGTGTTCCCTTATTCTTATTCAACAAGAACCAAGGGAACATTGCCCGCGCAGAAGTCCGCCACGAGCAAGAGAGCTTGACACTAAAAGCTCTGAAGATTCAAGTTTCCGAGGAAATCCAATTAGCACTCAACCAACTGGACAGTAACCGACGCAGACTCCAGGTACTCAGTTCTGTATACCTGGAAAACACTCGACAGGCACGCGACATTTCAGAAACTGCTTACCGGCTCGGCTCAGTTTCCCTTCTCGAATTTCTCGACGCAGAAAGAACGTACGGTGAAGCTGTACGGCGTTACAATCGAGCTCTTTACGAGCTCCAAGTCAGCTGGGCCCAACTCGAATTTACTGTGGGGAGGGATCTACCATGATCGAACGATATCAACTCAACCAATCCGGGTACCTACTCCTCCCATTGCTCCTGTTACTTGCCAGTCTCGTGGCCTGCTCTTCCGAGGTGTCGATGCCAGTATCCCATGACGATGACTTAAACCACAGTGAGGACACTCAGTCCCACGAAGTCTCAGGGTTCTTGACAATGGACCAGGCAGCTCTCGATACGGCGGGCATTAAGATACAGCCCGCACAAGGTATGGAGGTGCCGGAATTCTTTGAGACAACCGGGGTCATTTCAGCGAACGAGTCCCGCTTAATACACATCCGACCTCTTTCCGGAGGCATCGTGCGCGAGGTCTATATCCAAAAAGGTGACCGTGTCGTCCCAGACCAGAAATTACTGGCTTATGACAACGTGCAACTGGGAGAACTGATGGGAGAGCTACGCACCCTCCAGGCTCAGCTTCGCAGATCGCTTACACAAGAAGAACTCTCATTCAGACTGTTGGAGAGGGGAAAGGAGCTCTACCGGGTAGAGGCGATTTCCGAAAAGGAACTGGATCTTCGTACAACCGAGCATCGGAGCGCGGAGGAGACCGTAAACAGCTATCAGGCGGAGATTGCCAGGACTGTGGAGAAACTACGGAGGTTCGGAGCAACGGACGAGCAAATTCAAGGAACAACTGAGCGAAGTGGCCTAGAAGCAGACGGCCCAATCTCACTCACGGTCCTGAAGGCACCGTTCTCCGGAACGGTCATCGATTATGACGTCGCACCGGGAGAAGTCGTATCACCCGACCGATCACTCCTGACGATTGCGGATCTTTCCTTGGTGTGGGTCCTCGCCGATATTTATCAGCACGATCTCGCCGCAGTGGCACCAGGCAGAGAAGTCGAGGTCATGACAACTTCTTATCCCAATAGGGCCTTTCCCGCAAGAGTCACCTATATTGGTGACGTAGTAGATGCCCAGACTCGAACTCTTAAGGTTCGGTGCGTTGCTGAGAATCCCGAACAAGCCTTGAAGTTAGGAATGTTTGTCACGGTTCGCATTCACAAAAGTTCGGCTCGGAATGTCACAGTCGTTTCCGCCTCTGCCATCCAACTGATCGAGAATCAGTCAATTGTGTTTGTCCAACTCGAGAACAATCGGTTTGAGCCTAGGGTGATCAGAACAGGCACAGAATGGCAGGGCTGGGTAACCATTGAGGATGGATTGCATCCTGGTGAGCCGGTGGTGACGGAAGGAGCCTTTTCCCTCAAATCTGAGTTGCTGCGTGAAGCCCTCGGGGGAGGGCATGGGCACTGACGGGCTAGGTTAGGAATGATTGACAAGATTCTTCAGTTCAGTATTCGCTGGCGATATTTCATGGTGATGTCCTGGCTCGTCCTTGCGGGGTGGGGTTTTTACGCTGCTTTGCAGTTGCCCATTGACGCTGTACCGGACGTCACCACCAACCAGGTTCAAGTCAACACGCGTGCCTCGGGTTTTTCTCCTCTTGAGATGGAACAGTATGTGACGTTTCCCATTGAACTCGCGATGGCCAGCTTGCCTCGGAAAGAGGAAATTCGCTCCATCTCTCAGTTTGGTCTCTCCCA
>CBDUTA010000120.1:0-9552 GCA_965369785.1 uncultured bacterium | reverse complement strand
AACCCTTCAGTGTGCTGAGAAGCGTCATCAGCCACACCGATCCCTATGCTTCGGCGACGGCCATTTACGCCATTCTGGGAATGGACGACAGCAAGAAAGAGGAACTTTTCAAAACCCTTTCCAGCCAGGCGGTCAAGAACGACGGCGACATCTGTTACGGACACGACATTCTCTTCATTCACGAAGTGGTCGAGGGCTATAAGGATCTTCAGCTTGAACAAAAAGACAGACTCCTGGTCGCTGCAGGATTCTTCCTGGGACGAGTGGCCAAGAGCTACGAGCTTTTTGGAACGTACAAGAGCTAGCGCGCTTCGCGCGCCGTCTCGTGCTTTCGTGCTTTCGTGCGGGTCAGGAGGTCAGGTGGTCAGAGTCCGCGGTCAGGATTTCCTTCTCTCCCCAAACCTGCTCCCAGTCACCGGTCATGACGGCTCCCGAACGGCGCTGTTGAGGGGGACAAAGCAGATGAAAAAACACGAAAATGGGCATATCCAAACCCAGGTCAAACAACTTAAGAGTTTTCTTTAACTCTTCTTCTTTCCATCCTTCCAATAAAGAGAAAAATACTTTCGACTTTCGGTAGGCTGCCACCACCTGCTGCCTTTGAAACGGGGTCCGGCCACCAATCGGATAACGAGTGGCCAGGTGGGTCTGAACCGGATCTTTATCGATCTTCTCCCTGAGATCTCGATGGTCAATCCAATCCCTCCAGAAGGTTGCCTTTCCGTATCGTTCCGGCTCAGCGATCTCCAGAGCGCGCACCAAAGCCAACCACTTCTGGTCTGGAGTTGCCTGACGTACCTTCCTGAGACCCGCAGCAGAGAAACGGGTACTCACCAAAAACTGAAGGGTCAGTGGAAAAACGGAGGAAGCAGGAAGGCTAAACTCTGTAAAAATGCCCATCAGCAGGGCCATTTTCAGAAGTTTCCGAAGCCCACTCTGAGAGAATTCTCCCTCTTTCCCATAACTCCAGAGAAACTCCTGTGAGCGTTCGCTTCCCTTCAGAGTCTCCCTGTGCAGCAGTCTCAGAAATTGGATCTCATCCCAGCCATAACGAGTCTTTTCAAGTTCTTCCGTTGTCTCAAAAACGATGTCTCCTGCCGGACTGACCCTGAGGGCCTGACGAGACTGTCGCTCGCTGGTCTTATGGACTCCCCAATGGAACACATTAAAGCGCACGGTGACCCGGTGACCCCGGATGCGCTCAAACCCTCCAGTTACTTCTATTCCCGCTTTAGGGGCGGGCAAGAAACCGCCCAAGAGCCGGCCATAACTCCTACCAAAGACCTCAGGGCTGGGTCGCAGCCACTGGACCGCCAGCAGCGTGGTGCGCTTCTTCCAGCCCGTTCTCTCCAGGGCAATCGCAACTTCCAGACGTCTCACCAGGGCTTGCTTGAATACCCGATTCATTTTCTTTTTCAGCGGCTCAGACAGTCCCTCAGAAAGAATTCGCAGAGGACCCTGAAGAGTTGGACCCAACCGCCTGACCCGAAGAGAATTTCCAAGGTGCACCCCAGCAGAAAGACCGGCCTGTCGCGTTCGCTGACGATGGCGCCGCAATCGGAACTCGATCTTCCCGGCTCGTTTTCTGACTTGGACGTTGAACTCTCCTTCTTCCACCACCTCAACTCGAGCACCCAGGGAGGCTCTCGATGAGAGTCCCTTCTGAACACTCAGCATGGGGATGGAACCGGGTACGACCCACCCTGTTCCCAGAGCCCACTCGACACCCAGTTCCAGCCCTACCCGTCCACTCCACCGCCAACGCACCACCTGGCCTTCCGGCATCTGGAGAACTTCACCCGGATCCAGCGGATTTCGATAGCTTTTCCAGGCTTGCTGCAGGGCTCGAGCAATGGAAGTGTCCTCGGGAAAGAGCGTGACCCAGGAATGGTACAGTCTTGTTTTTGCCCCGATGTCTATCAACAAGGGTCTCCGGCTCAACCCCGCTGAACCTTCCGTGCTGAGCACCACATCCCACTGAATGGCCAGGTGATCAGAAGGAACCCGAAAATTCCCCAGGAAAGCATTTCCGGCAAACAGGATCACCGAACGAACCTGGCCCTGGGGACGGACACGCCACCGAACATCTCCCGGTCCCTTCCCTGTGAACCCTCGCGTGGTTCGAAAGACCAGATCGATCGGCTGGGAGCGATGGATGAGACCTGACGGGGACACATCGAGACTGTGGCGAAAAGGCTTTTTTTCCAGGCGCAGCTCCACTCGCGACCCTTCTATGAACCTCGAGTAGCCTCCTTCCAGGCGCCAGGTGAGCTTCTCCGCCATCATCATTTACCCGATTTTTTCGTCCAGAAACTCAATCAAATCTTTGATCATGGCCGCCGTCAATCCCCAGATCACATCCCCTTTATAGTTGTAGAAATAAAGGGTAACCGCCCTTCCAAAACGATGGTGAATTTCTTCGGTCGGCTCGGTTTGATAAAAAAAGCGAAGTGGAACCTCCAGGATGCGCTCCACCTCCCTGGGATTCAGGGACACGGAGAAACCTTCCCTGAGGAAGGCCACAAAAGGAGTCACCCGATAACGGGTAACGGCCAGGTACTGGTTGAATCGACCCAGGACTTCCACAAAATCTGCCGGAATTCCCACTTCCTCCTCCATCTCCCTCAAACCCGTTTCACGAAGAGAGGAGTCCACATCCTCACGAAGTCCACCGGGGAAAGAAATCTGGCCTTTGTGAGTGGCGACTTCCTGGCTGCGTTGGGTAAGGAGGAAGTAGGACTCACCGTCTCGCTGAAAAATCGCCATAAGGACGGCAGCTTCTGCCGAGTGGCTTCCCTCGAGATTCCGTGGAGACCCGTTCTCTAATTTTTCTCGAATGCGCTTTTTGAAATCACCTGTCACGACAATATTGTCGGGAGTTTACACTCCGCCATCGGGGGCGTCCAACGCCCGGAATCGTGCTTTCGTCACTTCGTGACGTCGTGCTGTGGTGCGTTCGTGCTTTCGTGCTGTCGTGCGCGTTCCGCGCCCAGAAAAAAGAATTCGTTTTGAATTTTGAATTTCAGCCGGTCTTCCGGCTGTGGTCAGGAGGTCAGGCGGTCAGGAGGTCAGGCTCCCAAAATCATCTCCTCTATCCTCGGCAATGCCCGGGAGGGCACCACGTGTCCTCCCTCAAAATCGAACAACTCCGGCTTCAAACCATGGGTCCTGAAGTGTTTGAGCGCTTCCTGGGCTTTCTCCGGTGGGACCTCCTCATCTTGACGGCCATGCACCAGCAGGATTTCGATGGGAGGCAGTCCCTCCAGTTGCTCGACAATATCGGGGGGTAAATCGCCTCCGCAGGCAATCACCCCTCGGACCGGAAGTGAACCGTGAGCCCAGGTCCGGTAGGCCATGGAGACTCCCTGTGAAAAACCGAGCAGAAAAACACGCTGTGACTCCACTTCACAGGTTTCCTGCAGCAACCTGTAAAACTGTTCCATGTAAGCCACAAAGTCCGAGACCGATTGATCGCGCTCGTATCGCGTCAGCCATGAAAATCCGACTTGGCCCTTTTTTTGACGAGTGTAAAACTGGTGGGCCCCCTGGGGAGCGGCCACCAGAATGCCTTTCTTGGCCAGGGGTTCAAAGACCTTAATGAACTGGCCGGCCACCTGCCCAAACCCGTGCAATACGATCAGAAGTGGATGAGGTCCCTCCTGCTCCGGCTCCTGAACACTGTAGTAAACAGTATGGGAGATCTGCATTTTCCCATCGATCAAATCCATACTCATCGTGCTACTCGTTTTCTGAAGTCTTTTGAGCGACCAGGACCAGGTCTTGAGAATTCCCAGACTCAAAAGGCCCTCCCTGCATGTCTCCGTGAATGGACAGGATGCTAAAACCGGCACCTTGCAGGAGAGGCGTGAGATCTTCCCGCCTCCAGCCGCGGATTTCCGTCATTCGGGTGCGCACAACCTGCACGGGAGGGTCCGCTTGAGGATTGTACTTCAAGGTGGTGGGGCAAAAGCGGATCCTACCCTCTTCCAGAAATTCCATGAGACGAACAAAAATAATCTCTCCATCCTCCTCCTGGCGGAAATTCAGTGGAAGATGGCGAATGTTTTTCTCGAAGACGCGCTCGTAGTTGAGAACTTGGAACAGGAAAATGCCCCCAGGCTCCAGGACCTGAGCCAACGACACGAAGGCCTGCCCCAGTTCCTGCCGGCCCGTCAGATGAACCAACGCATTGCCCAAAGAAATAGCGGCGCCGAATCGGCCTTTCACCACTTCCCCCAGCTTTTGTATTTCTCCCAGGACAAACTGTAAATTCGGGGGAAGAGGCTTCTCTTGTGCTTTGGCAAGCATCGACTCAGAACGATCCAGTCCCAGCGCCCGAAAACCTTCCCCAGCCAGAAAACGGCTGTGTTCTCCAGTCCCACAGCCCAGATCGATCACAGACCGTTTGGGGGCCGTTTCCAGGACTTCCTTGAGAAAAGGAGCTTCTCGACGAATCCTTTCCGGCCAGGCCACGAAACGCCGGTAGTCCACCCTTGAATAGGGATCCTTTCCAGGAACATTCTTCTTGTTCTCTTTCATATAGAGATCCAGACAAGGAATTTATAGGAAGAAGCAACAAAAGTGTAGCGGCCACTACAACTTTACCCTCCCTTCATTCGTTACAATTGAGTCATGGCATTACCCAAGCGATGGGGCCTTATTTTTATCCTACTGTTCATGCTTCCCTTCTGTGGGGTTGGCCTCTTTTGCGTCGTGCTTGCTTTGAGGGAAGCCGCTTCCGAGCAACCGAACATAGGCACGGTTCTCTTTATGGGACTCTTTGGCCTGGTGTTCGAGGGTGTTGGCTTGTGGATGATTTTGAGAGCCCTCAAGGGCTATAAATCTTCCCTGCAGGTCGATGAGCACAAGACCCAACACCCAGATGAGCCCTGGCTGTGGCATGAGGATTGGGCAGACAAGAAGATCCAGGACTCGAATCGCTCGTCGTTGAGTTCTATCTGGTTCTTCGCTGTTTTGTGGAATCTCATTTCCCTGCCTCTGTCCTTGACGGTGTTGCCTCGAGAAGTCCTTCAAAACAGGAACTACCCGGCACTCTTTGGCCTCCTTTTCCCCCTGGTGGGAGCCGGTCTGCTGATTTGGGCCATCCGAGCCACCCTGCGCTGGAAGAAGTTTGGTACTTCCATTCTGGAACTGGAAACACTTCCAGGGGTCATCGGTGGTCACCTGAAAGGACTCCTCCAAACCCGTACGGCTCTCAGGCCCGAGGAAGGTTTCTCGCTCAAGTTGACCTGCATCAAGCGCACGGTGAGCGGCTCAGGCAAGAATCGAAGCGTCAACGAGAAGATCCTCTGGCGGGAACGGCAGGTGATTCCAAAAAACAGGATTGAAGCGCGGGCGCAAGGCTCGTCCATTCCCTTCACCTTTAATATTCCCTACGACTCCAGGGAAACGGATCGGAAGAATATGGACAACGCCATCCTCTGGTACGTGGACGCTGCGGCCAGCGTCCCTGGTGTGGACTATGGAGCTCAATTTGAGGTTCCCCTCTTCAGGACTTCAGAGAGCGATCCAGACTTCGCACCGGCCAGAGAAGCAGAAGTCACGGAACAGATGGCTGAGGACCTCACCCAGGGAGGCAGCCAAGGGGGCATCACGGTGAGGCCCGGCCAGCGGGGTGGAACTGAAGTTTACTTCGCACCGGCTCGCAATGTGAAAATGGCGCTTGGGTTAACCTCCTTCACCCTGATCTGGTCTACGGTCATCTGGTTCATGATGACGCAAGGCGCCCCTATCTTCTTCCCCATTTTCTTCGGCCTCTTTGATCTGCTCCTTCTTTACGCAGTCCTCCGGCTGTGGTTTGGCGTGAGCAAGGTGCTTATCGAGTCAGGACAGGTGACCGTGACCAGCGGTTTACTCTGGTTGGGAGTTTCCAAGGCCATCCCTTGCTCCCAGGTGGAGGATATTCAGATCTCTATCGGCATGCAGCGCGGTGGGCGCTCCGGCACGCCTTTTTACAACATCACACTCCTCACAAACGCCAACAAGAAAGTCACTCTCGGCCGCTCCATCAAAAACAAGCGGCAAGCTGAATGGCTGGTCAAGACCATGAAAGATGCCGTGAACCAGTGGAGATAATGGGCACTGACCCCATCACTCCCCGGGTAGACCCAATCACCACAGAATCGGCTTACTCCCCCTTCACTACAATATTGACAAGGCCCATGAATTGGAATCTACTAAGTGACAACTGTGTCTGATTGATCACCTATCCAATTTCTAGGGAGGGCAACATGAGGTTACGTTTAACTATCTGCCTACTGGCGGTAGGCACCTTTTTCTCCGTCCAGGCTTTTGCCCACGTGGCTGTATTCCCAAGACAGAGTCAGACTGGAGCTCACCACGTCGCTTTTTCGGTAAGAGCTCCGGTTGAGAAGGACGTTCCTGTGGTGAGCTTGAAGGTTGAAATTCCATCGGAATGGAAGGCAGCAGGGGGTCAGGTGGACCGGGTGGAGTACAATCCTGATTGGCAGGTCCGCATTGAAAGAGATTCTGATAACTGGATCGAAACCATTACCTGGCACGGCAATGAAGCGCCGGACTATTCTTACATCGAGTTTGGCATGATTATCACCCTGCCCGAGTTGGTTGGACTCCAGCAAATCAAAGCCTGGCAGACCTATGCCGACGGTACTGTCACAGCCTTCATCGAAGACCGCAACCAGGAGGGCATGGTAACTCCAGCTGCCGGCCTCATGCTTCAAGAAGCAGGAGCGGGTGGTGGAGGCCTCTCCTTTTCACAGGGATTCAGCGGACTTCTGGGCGGCTTGCTGGGGGCTGGCCTGGTGCTGATCGTCCTCAGAAACGGTAAGAAGAAGGATGAGTCTTAGCTCGGACCATGCATAGTCCGGGCCTGGCACCTGGCGCTTCGGGCGTGACGTTGTGTTTTCGTGCTCTGGTGCCGGCTCAACGATCTTCTATCTTCTATCCTCTAGATGCTGACTTCTTCCTCCGCTCTGTGGTCCATGGTCGGCGGATCAGGTGGTTAGGCGGTCAGACTCCCTGTTCGACCTGTGCTAGAATCGCCGCTTTCCCATAGACCTTCAGCCTATGAGTTGTGTGAAGCCTCTGATCTGCATTCTCGCTTTCTGGCTATCTTTTGCCGCAGTGCTGGGCGCTGAAACCGAAGAGAAGGTGGCCACGGCAACCTGGACTGAGGATCCCATCGAACTGGATGGCCGGCTGGATGAGTCGGAGTGGACGCTGGCAACCCCTATCACCGATTTTGTCCAGGCCATGCCTCGAGAAGGGGAACCGGCTACAGATCCCACCATCGTGCGCATCCTCTTTGACCAGGAAAATCTCTACTTTGGAGTGTATTGCTATCAGGACCCTGAAAAGCTCGTCATCAGCAGTCTGAACCGTGATTTCACCACCACCGACAACGATGTCTTCGGTGTCGCTCTGGATACCTGGCACGACCACCGCAACGGTTTTGTATTCTTTATTCATCCAGGCGCTTCCAAAGAAGATATTCAGATCTCCAACGACGGGCAGGCATTCAGTCGTGAGTGGGACGGCATCTGGGAGGTCGCCACCCAGGTGCGGGAGGACGGTTGGACTGCAGAGATCGTCATTCCCTTCAAGACACTGGGCTACTCCTCTCAGAACGATATGTCCATGGGGATCAATTTCAAAAGGAGGGTCCGCCACAAGAATGAAGACAGTCACTGGAGTCACGTCCCGCCCCGCTTTCGCCTGTCCCGCATGTCCCTGGGTGGCGTACTTCAAGGCATCAAAGACATCGAGACCAGCCACAATCTAAGGGTCAAACCTTTTGTCACCACAGACTTGACACAACGAGAGTTGGGACCCGTGAAGGATGACAGCCTGGACGCCGAAGTGGGGCTGGACGTGAAGTATCGGTTGAGTCGGGGACTCACCCTGGATCTGACCTACAACACCGATTTCTCTCAGGTGGAGGTGGATACACAACAGATCAACCTGACTCGCTTCAGTCTCTTCTTCCCGGAAAAGAGAGACTTCTTCCTGGAAAATGCCAACCTCTTCCGGATGGGTGATGTTCCCAATGAGAGGGGTCTCGGAACCCGCAGCGAAGAGAGTCAGTTGTTCTACAGCCGACGTATTGGCCTCTCTTCGGACGGTCAGGTCTTACCCCTGTTGGGCGGAGCCCGACTTTCGGGACAAATCGGACACTTCTCCCTTGGCCTGCTGAATATTCACCAGGAAGAGACAGTTACTTCTCCTTCCAACAACTTCACCGTGGCCCGCCTGCGGCGCGACATTCTGGCCCGCTCACAGATCAGTGCCATCTTTATTAATCGGGAGGGGGGAACTCCGGGAGACTACAACCGCACCTACGGGTTGGACGCCAACCTGCTGTTTCAGCAAAAGCTCTCCATCAATACCTTTGTGGCCTCCACTCAAACTCCGGGCCTTACTGGAGAAAATGTTCATACCAAGATTTCCAGTAAGTGGGACGACGACTACTGGTATACGCAGGGACTGTTTGCCGATATTGGCGACAATTTCAATCCCGAAGTGGGCTTCGTGAGTCGACGGGGAGTTCGAAATTATCAGTACAACCTGGGTTTGAAGCCCAGAACCAAAGGAGATCGGTACATCAGGGAACTGCATCCTCACGTCGAGCTCAAGTATTTTACAGATCGTCAAAACCGCACTCTCACCAAGAGCGGGCACTACGCCTTCGAGATGTTCTTCAGAGACGGAAGCAGGTTTGAACTCAGTTACAACCCGAACTTTGAAAGACTCCTACTTCCCTTTCCCATACATCCGGACGTCACCATCCCCCCGGGTGACTACTCCTTCAATGATTGGCAGGTGGCCTACGCCTCAGACGGCAGCAGGCTCTTCTATGGTTCTCTGCAGCTTTTTCGGGGAGACTTTTTCGACGGCAGAAAAACCAGCGCCAGGATGAAAGGAGGCCTAGCCATCAGGCCGCGGATCGTGACCGAGGTGACTTATGAATATAATTCAGTGAACGTCAATGCCGGCCAGTTTCAGGCCGATCTGTACAGCCTGCGCTTCAACTACTCTTTCAGTTCTACCATGTTCATCGACACCTTCCTTCAGTACAACAGTACCACCGGAAAGGTTCTCTCCAACATTCGCTTCAGTTGGGAACATCGTCCCCTCAGTCACCTCAGCCTGGTCTTCACAGAGAATCGCCTCACCGGGTCGGGCACCGACCTTTTCCGAGCCATCATCCTCAAGTACACCCACCTGCTGCAGTTCTAGCCCGGATTATGCATAGGTTCTCGTCACGAAGCGACGTAGGGGCGAGCCGGTGGCTCGCCCGAACAGTTCGGATGGCGAAGACCTCTGGAATGTGGAAGGCACCTCAGGTGCCGAAAAATCGCGCTTCGCGCGCATTCGTGCATTCGTGCATTCGTGAGTTCGTGAGTTCGTGCTTTCGAGAGCAGTCAGAGCCGTGGGCTTTAGCCCACGGGCCTCCCCACGGTAGGAGATATTTTAGGGATCGAACTGTTCGGCACCTCAGGTGCCTCCCACATTCCGGAGCTTCGTGCCGCTCGTTCGGTTCGGGTCAGCCAC
>CBDUTA010000119.1:0-9594 GCA_965369785.1 uncultured bacterium | reverse complement strand
ACCACCGGCATGTCAAATCTCGATTTGCCATTATGAAAGAAGGGACTTGGCAGAGCGCCTCCGGATTTTTCGCAACCACGGCATCAGCAGCGATTCTCGTCAAAGAGCCGCCCAGAAAACCTGGTTCTACGAAATGGTGGATCTTGGCTATAACTACCGCCTCAGTGATATTCAGTGCGCACTGGGAATGAGCCAGTTGTTCAAACTGGGCCGCTGGATCGAGCGACGCCAGGCCATCGCTTCTCGATATGATGCCGCTTTCGCGCAGGTAGCCGGGCTGGCACCGCTGCAGGTTCGATCAGATGTTTCTCATGCCTACCATCTTTACGTGATTCGGCTTGACTTAGAGAGACTGGAAGTTGACCGGGAGACTGTCTTTCGTGCCTTGCGCGAAGAAGGCATTGCCGTTAACGTTCACTACATTCCTGTGCATCTACATCCCTTCTATCGAAAGCGCTTTGGTACGGATCGTGGGCTGTGCCCGGTAGCCGAAGACGCCTATGATCGGATTCTTTCTCTCCCTATTTTCCCACGCATGGCCGATGAGGATGTTGAGCGCGTCATCCGTTGTGTCGTCAGGGTGCTGGAGGGGGACGCTCCATGAGTGTGCTGTTTGTGGCTGAGGTTTCCAGTAACCACAATCAGGACCTGGATCGTTGCCTGGAGTTGATTGACCAGGCGGCGGAAATCGGCTGCGCTGCCGTCAAGTTTCAACTCTTCAAAGTCCAGGAACTTTTTGCGCCGGAGATCCTGGCCAGGAGTCAGAAGCACCAGCTGCGTGAAGCCTGGGAATTACCCGTGGAGTTCTTACCGAAATTGGCGGATCGTTGCCACCAGACCGGCATCCAGTTTTCCTGTACTCCTTTCTATTTGGATGCGGTTGAGGCGTTGCTCCCCTATGTGGAGTTTTACAAGATCGCCTCTTATGAACTGCTCTGGGATGATCTTCTGACAGCCTGTGCGATGACGGGCAAACCGGTCATTCTTTCTACCGGCATGGCCACCTTGGAGGAGGTCAAAAGAAGTGTAAGTGTTTTGCGTCGGGCGGGTTGCAGGGAACTCTCTTTGCTGCACTGTGTCTCGGGGTATCCCACACCACGAGATGAATGCAACCTGGCTGCTCTGGAAACACTTCGCAAAGCCTTCGCCTGTCCCGTGGGATGGTCTGACCACAGCCTCGACCCCGACGTGATTTACCGAGCAGTACATCGCTGGGCCGCCAGCCTGATTGAATTTCATTTGGACCTCGACGGCACAGGAGTGGAGTACTCAATGGGCCACTGTTGGTTGCCGGGACAGATCGCACCGGTGATCGAGTCTGTCAAGATGAGTTTACAGGCCGACGGAAACGGCCAAAAGATGCCAGCCCCAAGTGAGTTTTCGGACCGGGCCTGGCGGACCGAGATTCGCGACGGACTGCGCCCACTACTGAAGATTCGGCAAGAATGGAGAGAGCAGTAGCCATTATTCAGGCGCGCATGAGCTCGGCGCGGCTTCCTGGAAAAGTGTTGAAACCTATCCTGGGTAGATCTATGCTCTGGCATATCGTTCAACGAGTTTCCGGGACTCCGGGTGTGGCGGAAGTCGTTGTTGCTACTTCTGAGCGACCGGCCGACGACCCCATCCAGGAATTTTGTGAAGAGTCCGGGTGCTCTCTTTTCCGCGGTAGTGAGCACGACGTCCTGGATCGTTTTTATCACACCGCTGCTCAGTTCAATGCAGACCCGGTGATTCGAATAACGGCCGATTGCCCTTTTGTAGATCCTGAGGTGGTGGGCCATCTCCTGAGACTGTATAGGGAGGGCTGTTATGATCATGTGGGTGTGGCAACCGGCGCGGGAGCCCTGTTTCTGGAGGGTGGGCGATTTCCGGATGGTTTGGATGCGGAGTGTTTCAGTTTTCCGGCTCTGGAGTGGGCCTGGAAGAAGGCCACCGATCCCAGTGATCGAGAGCACGTCACACCCCCTATTTGGCAAGATCCGGGTCGGTTTCAGCTGGGTACTCTCTTGTCCAAGAAAGACTATTCCCATCTTCGCTGGACGGTAGATCACCCTACCGACTTTCACCTGGTTTCAAAAGTCTACGGGGCCCTCTACCAGGAAGACAAGCTATTTTTGATGAAGGACGTCCTCAGCTATCTCCAGGAGCATCCTGATCTGGCTGCAAGCAACCAGTCGTTCATAGGAAAGGAAGGCTACCAGCAGATTTGGAAGGCGGGCAGGCCAAAACGATGAGAAAAGACATCAATGGAAACCAGCCGGTCAGCCGGTCAGCCGCTCAGGCAGCCAGTCTTTTCCAAGGGACAGGTCAGAAGCTTTATGAACGAGCAAAGAGAATCATACCCGGGGGGACCCAACTGCTCTCGAAGCGGCCGGAAATGTTCTTGCCCGGGAAATGGCCGGCTTATTATTCCCGGGCACGGGGAGTAGAGGTGGTAGACCTGGATGGCAATGTCTATGTGGATATGAGTCTGATGGGGGTGGGGGCATGTGTGCTGGGGTATGCAGACCCTGATGTGGATGCCGCTGTAAAAGAGGCCGTGAATCAAGGCTCTATGTCTACGCTGAATACAGCGGAGGAAGTAGAGCTCGCTGAGTTGCTCTGTGAGCTTCATCCTTGGGCCGAAATGGTTCGCTACGCCCGGGCTGGGGGAGAGGCCATGTCCATAGCCGTGCGAATCGCCCGCGCCCATACTGGCCGTGACAAGGTAGCCTTTTGTGGGTATCACGGCTGGAGTGACTGGTATCTGGCCGCCAACCTCGACCATAAGGATGCCTTAGACGGCCATCTCATGCCTGGACTTGATCCTGTCGGAGTCCCACGGTCCTTGAAAGGAACCGCCTTTCCCTTTCACTACAACCAGATTGGCCAGCTCAAGGAGATTGTGGATGCCCATCGCCAGGAACTGGCTGCCATTGTGATGGAACCCCAGCGGGGACAGTCTCCACAGCCCGGATTTTTGGAGGAAGTGCGACAAATTGCTACGGACACAGGGGCGGTGTTGATCTTCGATGAGATTACGACCGGCTTTAGAATGACAAGCGGCGGCATTCATCTGCTTTTGAAGGTGGATCCCGATATTGCCGTGTTTGCCAAGGCAATAGCAAACGGATATCCCATGGCCGCGGTCATTGGGAAAAGTGAAGTGATGGAGGCTGCTCAACGCAGCTTTATTAGCAGTACCAGTTGGACCGAGCGACTAGGTCCGGCAGCTGCTCTTGCCACCATCGGAAAACACCGGCGCGAGAACGTGGCTCAGCATTTGATCAGCATTGGAGAAGGGGTCAAAAAGGGGTGGGAACGGGCCGCCGCAGCCGCCGGACTTGAACTGCAGTCTGGCGGTTTGCCGAGCCTGAGCGAGTTCCACCTGAAATGTCCTGAAGAGGGGTTCCTGAGAACCTCTTTCACCGAAAGCATGTTAGAAAAGGGTTATCTGGCCTACCATCAGTTTAAACCCTCGTTTGCCCATCAGCAGCACCACATTCAGGAATATTTGCAGGAAGTCGAGAAGACTTTTCTGGATTTGGCGCAGCTGCTCAAGAAAGAAGTTCACCCTTCCCAGCTGAAGGGAGGCCTTGCCCAGCAAGGATTTTACCGCCTGACATGAGTTTACAAGTGACGTGTCCTCAATTGGAGAGACGTTTTCTTGGGAAGACCGGGCTCCAGGTGTCCCCCATCGCTGTAGGAACGGCCGCTTTGGGGATGGACTACGGGATCGAGGTGCCGAGAGAGTTCGGTCGCCCCTGCCAGCGAGATGCCATCTACCTTTTGAAACGGGCATCTGCCCTTGGCCTGAACCTTTTTGATACCTCTCCTTCCTACGGGTCCAGTGAAAGGCTGCTGGGCCTTGCTCTGGGCAAGGAGAGGAACTGCTACTTCGCCACTAAAGTTCCTGTACCCAGGAATTCTCAGGGAGAACTTGTTTCTGGCCTTCCCTTGTTTCAAGTCATCCAGGCCTCGCTTGAGAAAAGCTTGAAAGCCCTGGGCCGTGATGTTCTGGACATTGTGCAGATCCATAATGTCACTTCGGAGGTGATCGCTCGCGGCGAGGTCACTGAGGCTCTTCTGAGGGCACGAGAAGAGGGAAAGATCCACTGTCTGGGTGCTTCAGTATACGGGGAAGAGTCCGCTTTGGCGGCTATCGAGGCGAACTGTTTCGATGTGCTGCAGGTGGCTTACAACTTGCTGGACCAACGCATGGCCAGACGAGTCTTTCCAGCCGTCCGAGAGGCAGGAATGGGTCTTCTCCTGCGCTCTGTTTTCCTGAAAGGTGTGCTCACTACAAAGGGCCGCTACTTGCCCGAGGAGTTGAAGGATTTGTCCGTGGCGGCGGAACGGGCACGAGGTCTCTGCAATGATTCCTGGGAATCCCTCCCCCACACGGCTCTTCGTTTCTCTCTTTCGGCTCCACAGGCCTTATCCGTCCTGGTCGGAGTGCGAACCATCAAGGAGCTGGATGAGGCCGTGCGGGCCAGCGGCCAGGGACCTCTACCGGGGGCAGTGCTGGCACGCGCTCGCCGGCTGGCAACAAGCGAGGAGCACCTGCTCAATCCGTTCTACTGGTCGGTAGCATGAAGGAGCAAATATCGGTTCTTTTTCGTTGTGACGGTTCCGTCAGGGTGGGGATGGGCCACGTGATGCGCTGCTTGGTTTTGGCCGAGGAATTGCTGCATCAGTATGGCTGCAAGGTGACTTTTGCCGTGCGTGAAGGACCTATCGGTATCCAGAAGCTTCAGCAGCAGGGATTTCCTGTTCTTACAGCAAAATCCAACGGGGCCCCCTTTGATTACTCCCGATGGTTGGAAGAGGCCATCGAGACCGTGCGGGCTCAGGTTCTGGTACTGGACGCGCGTGATGGCCCCCCCTTGAGCGCCTTGGAGAAGACCAGGACGCAGGGCACTCTTTTGGCTACCATTGATGATCCCACTTCCTCACGGCTGGCGGCAGATCTGGCCTTTTGTATGCTGCCCATGCCAGAGGGAGAGCGTCTCGACTGGTCAGGATTTTCAGGCCGGCGATTGGCAGGCTGGCAGTGGGCCATAGTCGGCCCTCAGTTCCTTCAGCATCGACCGCGCCCAGATCACGACGGTACAGTGGTGCTGGTGACCATGGGAGGAAGCGATCCGGCCGGATTGACCCTCAAGGCCATAAAGGCTCTGGATCTGTTGAATGAGGACTTTACCACTTGGGTGGTCTTGGGACCCGGCTTTGCTCAGTGCAGAGAGTTGGAAGATTGTCTGGCCGGGACGAAGCGCCAGTATCGTCTGCTGAAGGATGTTGGGAATATGGCAGAAATCATGGCCCAGGTGGACTTTGCCGTCGCCTCATTTGGCGGCACCGCCTATGAATTGGCTGTCCTGGGGGTGCCCGCCCTTTACTTGTGCCTGAGCCAGGATCATGCTCAGTCGGCTTCCGCATTTGTTGAGGCCGGTATGGCTTCCTCTCTGGGGGTGCACACGCAGGTGTCCGAAGCTGCTCTAGCCAGTGCTGTTTCTGACCTTCTCGGAGACAAGACAACTCGAAAACGAATGACACAACGGGCCCGACAACGACTCGACGGTCTAGGAGCAAGGAGGATTGCAAGAGAAATTGTCACTCAAGCTCAAAGGACCTGACCTCTTTATCGTTGTCGGGGCAAGTCAATCGCACGTGCCCTTTATACGGGCAGCAGGGAAACTGGGTTTTCGCACCGTTGTTTTCGATCAGAACTCCTCGGCTCCTGGAAGTCTCATTGCCGACATCTTCCACCCCATTAGCACCCACAATGTGGAAGAGATTGTGGCCGAGTGCCGTCGCCTGAATGAGAAGCAAAACCTGGCTGGAGTCCTGACTTATTCCGCCTACACGATGCCACTGAAATCGGTGGCCAAGGTAGCTGAGACCTTCGGCTTGCATGCTTTTTCCTCCGCTGTGGTGGAGAGTGTGACCGACAAGCGGCTGATGAAAACGGCTCTCGGTGAGGCCCGGGTGCCCATGCCCCAATGGATCCAGACAAATGATTGTGCAGATGTTGAGATCTTTCTCTGCAATGGTCAAGGGCCCATCGTGATCAAGCCTGCCTCTGGAACCATGGGATCCACCGGTGTTTCGGTGGCCACGGAAGACTCTTCCATTGGCGCTCTTTTCAGAGCAGCGGCTCAAGCCTCTCACGACGGGTCTGTCATTGTTGAGAGGTTTCATAAAGGCCGTGAGTTTAGTGTGGGTGGGATTTCAGATGCCGGCAAGAGAGCGGTTTTGACAGTGGCAGAAAAGTTCAGTTTGGGTTCTGCCCGGCACTTCACCATGTCAGGCTTTGCTATGGGTCGTGTCTGTGAGGCTGACACACAATGGAAGAAGCAGATGAATTCGATTCGCCAGGTAGCCCTGGATGCGGTCTCAGCACTCGATATCCGGAACTCCTTCTTTACCGTGGACTTGCTGCTGACCAGAAAAGGCCCGCTGGTTCTGGAAGTGGGAATCTTGCTGGATGCGAAGATAGACCGATTACTCCACTTCAGCGGAAAGGACGTCTACGAGATGATTTGCCGTGTGGCAGCGGGGAAGGGTGTTGACTGGGAGGAGTCCCGATATGAAAGGGGATATGCGCTCAAATTTCTGTTTGCGAACGATTCCGGAAGACTCCGGATCAGCCGGGATCGCAAGCTCAAGTCTTCTTCCAATGGATTCCGCTGTGGTGTTGAGTGGGAGAGAAAAGATGGAGACTTTGTCCACGCCCCTCAATCCATTGCCGACACCCTTGGCTGGACTTTTGTGGAGTCTCGAGACACGCGGACTGCTTGTGATCAGGCAGACAAGCTGGCTCGAGACCAACTCTTCACGGTTGTAGAGGAGGTCCCATGAGTTCGGTGATCATGATTGGCGGAGGCCTGCAGGAGATTGAAGCAGTCAGGGAGGCCCAGTCCCTGGGTTTGAAAGTGATCGTGACTGACAAAA
Organism: uncultured bacterium; assembly: GCA_965369785.1. GTDB lineage: Bacteria > Acidobacteriota > UBA6911 > RPQK01 > JADFOI01 > JADFOI01. The sequence goes on along the minus strand of CBDUTA010000119.1, from coordinate 2,661 downwards.
ATATCCAGGCTCCCTGCGTTGATGTTGCGGATGTGTTTTGGCGAGTCGATGGTCGGGATGTGGAAGGCCTGGTGGCTCGAGCCTTATTCCATAAGAAAGAGTATGACATTCGAGGGGTCTTTACCCTGACGGAGCTTGTGACCAGCGTGGCCGTTGTTGCACAAGCCCTGGTGTTGCCCGGCGTTCCCATCTCTTCAGCCGTGGCTTGTCAGAACAAGGCATTGTCCAAGAAACTCTGGCTCGAGTCGGGAATTCCCTCTCCCCAGGCCTGGGTTGTGGCCTCAGAGGAAGATGCCGTCAAGAGATTCAAGCAACTGGGACGAACATTATTTATAAAAGCGAATGTAGGCTTTGGGGGACAGGGATGCACGAAGGTCAAAACAACCGAAGATCTTCACAAGGTGTTCCACGAGGCTCACCGTGCATCGGCTGATGGCAGGGTATTAATGGAAGAGTATGTGGAAGGATCGATGCACGACGTGAATGGCATCTTCGATGGTCGGGGTCGTTTCCACCCAGCCGGGATCGCGGACCGGTTTTTTCACCCGGAACGTCCCATCGAAGTTGAGGCCCGCTGCCCTTCCCGGCTGTTGCAGACTCAAGAAGAGGAACTGCTCGCTCTGGTGGAGAGAGCGGCCAGGGCCTTGGGAATCACATTTGGTCCGGTCAAGGCGGATGCCGTCTTGACCCGGGAGGGATTTAAGATCCTGGAAATGGCACCACGGCTGCACGGGCCGCGGGGCACGTTGTGGTTGACCCCGCTGGCTCAGGGTTTCAGGCCTCTAGAGGCGGCGTTGTCCGTGCAAACCGGAAATTTTTTATCCCAGGAGAATCTGATCCCCCGCTTTGAGAAGGCCTGTATCTACAAGGCAATCCTTCCCGCTCCAGGGCGTGTGGTGAACATCACCGGCATGGAAGATGCCCTGAAGCTCCCGGGCATCGAGAAGATTCTAATGTTTGTGCAAGAGGGAGCTATCATTCCCGAATACGAGAATTCGACTCATGTGCCAGGCTATGTCTATGCAACCGGAGACACTCTTGATCTGGCTGAGAAGCGTTTGAACGAAGCCATCGAGCGAATTCGAATTGAAACTCTGTGATTGGCATGATTTTTGCGTATTTAGGTCAGGCTGGAGAAAGTATGGAATTTCGTCAAATGATTGACACTCTTACCGGGAGCATGAAGGTATGCAACTGAGCGGTAAAATCAAAGAAATTGAAGATCTGGCCCACGTGCTGGGTGCGCTTCGTGAGGATAACAAAAAGATTGCTCAATGCCACGGCGTGTTTGATCTCCTCCACATTGGGCACATTCAGCACTTGGAGCAGGCCAAGAAGTTGGGTGACGTGCTGGTCGTTACCCTGACTCCTGACAAGCACGTCAACAAAGGGCCTCATCGTCCCGTGTTCGGTCAGGATTTGCGTGCCCAGGCTATCGCCGCACTGAACTGTGTTGATTATGTGGCCATCAATAAATGGCCCCTGGCTGATCGGACGATCCAGTTTCTCCGACCCGATATCTATGTTAAAGGCACTGAATACAAGGTGTTTGACGATGATGAGACCGGAGGGATTGCCGTGGAAGAGGAAGCCATCAGGTCCGTGGGTGGCAGGCTTGCATTTACCAACGGCATGACCTTCAGTTCCTCCAATCTCATCAACCGATACCTGCCCGTCTTTCCCCAGGAGGTGAAGGACTATTTGCGCAGCTTTTCCGAGAGATACAGTGCCGACGATATTCTGCAATATCTCGAGCGTGCCCGCTCCCTGAACGTGCTGGTGGTGGGCGAGGCAATTATTGACGAATACCAGTATTGCGAGGCCATCGGAAAGTCCTCAAAAGCTCCGACGCTGGCCGTGAAACAACTCTCTCTGGACAGGTCTGCCGGGGGAATCCTGGCAGTCGGAAACCATGTGGCCAACTTCTGCCAGGGAGTCGGCTTGATCACGTTTCTGGGGAAGGAGAGTTCGGAAGAAGAGTTCGTCACTGAAAGGCTCAATAACAAGATTAACAGTGCATTGCTGTCCTTGCAGAATGCACCGACCATCGTCAAGCGGCGATTTGTTGAGAGCTACTGCCTGACCAAGCTGCTTGAAGTCTACGAGATGGACGGCCGGCCGTTGAATGAATTCGAGAATAAGAGCTTATGCACCACTTTGCGCGAGCAGATTCCGCACCATGATCTGGTCATTGTTGTGGACTTTGGCCACGGCATGCTGAGCCCGGAGGCGATTGATATCCTGTGCAGCGAGGCACGTTTCCTGGCCGTGAACACGCAGTCCAACGCTGGAAATCTGGGGTATCACACCATCTCCAAATATCCCCGGGCTGACTACGTGTGTATCGCTGAAGGAGAAATCCGATTGGAAGCAAGAGATCGGCCAGGTGACCTGAAAGAGATTGTCCTGGATGTTTCACGAAGGCTCAGCTGTCCACGAGTAGTCGTTACTCAGGGGAAATCCGGGTGCCTCTGCTACAGCGAAGGAGAGGGGTTTTTTCAGTTGCCGCCATTTGCGACTCAGGTGGTGGATCGTGTCGGGGCCGGCGATGCGTTTCTATCCCTGACGGCCCCCTGTGTGGTTCAAGAGGCACCCATCGAATTGGTGGGTTTCCTCGGCAACGCGGTGGGCGCGCAGGCAGTTGCGACAATCGGGCATCAA
>CBDUTA010000118.1:0-9611 GCA_965369785.1 uncultured bacterium | reverse complement strand
TCCTTGGCTACGGTCACGCCGTCCTTGGTCACCACCGGAGAGCCGAATTTCTTCTCCAAAACAACATTGCGCCCCTTGGGGCCAAGCGTAATCTTGACCGCTGAGGCCAACTTGTTGACTCCATCAATTAATGCCCGGCGGGCGTCTTCGCCCTGAGTAACCTCTTTTGCTGACATATGCGTTTCTCCTTTTCCTTCTTAAAATATGTCAAGAAACCTCAAGGGGCTTCTTGACTGGATTGCGGTTCTTTTCTCTTATACCTTGACCTTGCGTTTTTTCCCCACCAGAATTCCCAGGATCTCGTCTTCACGCATGATCAGGTAGTCCTCATCGTCAATTTTCACTTCGGTGCCGGAATACTTCCCAAAAAGGATCCGGTCTCCTTCTTTCACCGACATCTTAACCATCTCTCCGCTCTCCAGAACTTTGCCTTCGCCGACGGCAACCACTTCTCCCTCTTGGGGTTTTTCCTTGGCCGTATCGGGAATCACAATGCCGCCACGAATCTCCTCTTCGTCGTTGTCCAGCCGTTGAATCAGAACTCGATCATGTAAAGGTTTTATACTCATCGCTCTAAACTCCTTTCTTATCCTCTAGTTAATTCTCCAAAAAATTTCGGAAGCTTGAAAAACGTTAGGTTTCGCAAATCAGTGTGTCGAGTGTTAGCACTCCCCTTGGTTGAGTGCCAAATAGTACAGGTCCCTTTCCCCGGTGTCAAGTGATCATATAAGATGTGCTTTTTTGGAATGGCAGTCTTCCTGCTAAGCGAAGGCGTGCCAAGAGGAGCTACTCGTGAGACTGGAACAGGGCATTATGACCCAGGACCTGCCTGGAATTCCCAAGGTGGGTCAGGGGAAGGTCCGGGAGATGTTTGAGGTGGATGGCCAGCTTCTTATGGTGGCAACGGATCGCATTTCCGCCTTTGACGTCATATTACCCAATGCGATCCCTCACAAGGGTAAAGTTCTCACCCAGCTATCGGCCTTCTGGTTTGAACAACTTGAAGGGATGGTCTCCCATCATCTCGTATCGGTCCGGGTGGATGAGTTTCCGGCTCCTTTGCAGCCCTTCAGGGAGGAATTGGCGGGTCGATCCATGCTGGTTCGCAAGTGCACCCCCCTGCCCATCGAGTGTGTGGTGCGGGGTTACCTGGCCGGATCGGGCTGGGCAGAATATTCCCAGAGTGAAACGATTTGCGGGAGCCGGTTGCCCAGCGGACTCGTTGAGTCGGCTGAGCTCCCTGAACCGATCTTTACACCCGCTACCAAGGCTACGACCGGCCATGATGAAAATATTAGTTTTGATCGCGCCGTTCAGATCATTGGCCCTGAATTGGCAGAGCAGGTTCGAGATCTCAGCCTTCGTATCTACAGCCGAGCCCGAGAAGATGCCTTGGAGAAAGGCATTATTATCTGCGATACCAAGTTTGAATTCGGCATGGAAGGATCTCGCCTGCTTTTGATTGATGAAGTTCTCACGCCGGACTCTTCTCGATTCTGGCCGGCTGATGAATACGAACCTGGAAAGTCTCAGCCCTCCTTCGACAAGCAGTTCATTCGGGATTTTCTGGAGACGCTCGATTGGGACAAAGCAGCTCCTGGACCGGAACTTCCCAGCTCTATCGTGGAAGCCACTTCCCAGCGTTATCTGGAGGCTTATCGTCGCCTTACCGGCAAGGACCTGGAAGCCCTATGAATGATGGAGGGCAACCCTTGAGCGTCCCGCAGGCCAAGATCAAGCAGGTACTCGAGGAGATTATTGATGAGATGGTAGCCAAGGGAATTTATTGGACGGAAGCGGTGTACCAGTTTGAAAAACTCTTTATCCTGCGTTCGCTAGAGGAAAGCAACGGAAACCTGAGTCGTGCAGCTGAGACCATGGGTGTCCATCGGAATACTCTTTCCAAGAAGATCCGAGAACATGGGATTGAAAAGAAGAAAAATAATAAATCCTAAATCCTAAATTCCAAACAAATCCCAAATTCCAAGTTCAAAACCTCTGAGTGTGGGTTCCCGGACTGTTTTAAACCGAAATGGTTTGTGATTTAGTGCTTGGAATTTGTTTGAGATTTAGGATTTAAGATTTGGAATTTCAGCCGGTTTGCCGGCTGTGATTTAGGGTTTTCTCTCAGCGTCCTCATTTTCCTGTCCAGGAAATTTCACTGACACCACCTGAGAAACGCCCGCTTCCTCCATGGTGATTCCGTAAAGGGTGTTGGCCGTCTTCATCGTGTGTTTGTTATGAGTGATGACAATGAACTGAGTCTGCTCACTCATTTGTTGGATCAGGTTGGTGAAGCGGCTGACATTGGCATCGTCAAGAGGTGCATCGACTTCATCGAGAACACAAAAACGGCTGGGACGGTAAGTGAAAATTCCCATCAGCAGGGCAAATACCGTGAGGGCTTCCTCTCCACCCGAAAGAAGCCTCACGTTTTGCAGCTTTTTCCCGGGAGGCTGGGCGTAGATATCCACACCGCTCTCCAAAAGGTCCTCTTCATCCAGAAGTCGCATTCCACACTCTCCACCTCCAAAGAGCTTCTGAAAGATCTCATTGAAGTGGAGATTGATCTCTTCAAAGGCGTCGCGAAATTTTTCACTGCTGCGGCGGTTAATTTCCCGAATGGCCCGCGTGGTGTCGGCAATGGACCCTTCGATATCTTGACGCTGTGATTCGAGAAAATTGTGGCGCTCTTCGATTTCCTGGTATTCCTGCAAAGCTGCCATATTGATGGGGCCGAATTTTTCCAGGTGCTGCTTGAGCTCATCGAATTGATGGACAACCTCTGCAGGGACCTCGTCCGGGTCGATTCCGACAGCAGCCTCATCCACGGAGATTTGAAGCCGCTCTGTGCATTGCTGGTTGATGTGCTGGTGTTGGGTTTCTGCTCGTACCCGATCGACATCGACCTGGGCCCGCTTTTCCTGCAACTCTGCCTTGCGCTCTCGTAAGTCGACCAATTGCTTCTCAGTTTGCGGATAAGCTTCCTTCCACCTGCTGTACTCCTCGTCCCGCTGTTCAAGAGTGGAGGTGATCTGCTCTACCGTTTTCTGGAGACTTGAAAAATTCGTGCTCAGGGTTTCAAGATCCACCGTCATTTTTTCCGATCGTTCTTCGGTCTGTCTGTGGGCTGCTTTGGTGACTTCCTTTCGAACCTCAAGACCCTTTCGCTGTTCTTCGATTCGCTCCACTGTTCGGTTCAGTGCCAGTCGCCGTTCATCCAAAACCTTGCGATCCGAGGAAACTGAATGAAGCCGTTCACGAATCCTTCCGAACTCAACCCTGAGTTGTTGCAGGGATTCTTGAGTCTGGGCGAGCATTTTCTCGTCTTCGGTCTGCGAGCTTTGCTTTGCAGCGAACTGCTCGTCGACTTCCTGAACCTTCCTGGCCTGTTGCTCCTGCTCTAAATGCAGTTGATTCAACTCATCTGTGAGGACCTTCAGTGCATGGGTTTGGAGCTTTGTTTCCCGTTCCCACTGTTGTTCCTGGTGAGTCAGGCCGATCATCTCCTTTTCCAACTGGCGCAGGGAATCTTCCCGGGTTGTGAAGTCCTGAGAAGCTGCTTGGAGTTGGGTCTGCTGCTGTTCCTCTCGTTCTCGAAGCGCAGAGAGTTTGGTCTGCACCTTAAGGATGCGGTCTTCCAGTTCTTTTTTCTGTCGTTTCAGACTCAGCAGTCCCAGTTTTTTGGTCTGCGCAGTGCTGGCTGACAGTAATCCGCGTGGCGTGAGGGATTCTCCGGCCAAGGTGATGAAAGTGCGCTCAGGATGATGGGGAGCGAGTTGGAAAGCACTTTCCAGATCGGAAACGACGATGGCCTCGGCTCTTTGGGGTAGGGTTCGGATAAAGGCTTTTTTGACTTCAGGTTTCATCTGCAGCAGGTCGCCCAGGGTCCCGTGAACACCGTTTCTTGCTACCGATCCAACCACTGGAGCGAGGTCATTGTTTTTCTGAAACCCGTTGGATGAAGAAAGAGTCAGAAAGGTACACCTTCCGCTCTTCAGAGTCCTCAACTCGGAGACCCCAAGCACCGCTTCTTCCAGAGAATCGACGAGAATGTACTCCAGCTCTTCATCCAGAAACTCTTCCACCAGCCTTTCGTATTCAGGCTTGGTCTCCACGAAGTCAGCAAGGGTGCCGCCGGTTCGTATGCGTTCGGTGGAGTTGAGATGCCGCAGAATCTTCTGTACTCCTTCGCTATATTGGGCATGACTGAGTTGGAGTTCTTGAAGGGAGTGCAGTCGCTCCTCCTGGGCGATGAGTTGCCGCTGGGTCTCAGTCGCTTCCTCTCTGATTTCCTCCAGTTGGCGTTCCAGCTCCGTCTTCCTTGCTTTTTGCTCATTCAGTTGCTGGCTCAGCAGAGCAGCTTCCGATTTCTTTTTCTCCAGGCTGGCCTGGGCTTCTGAAAAGCAAGTCGAGCTTTCCTCCAACTTCAGTGAGTGGCGGGCTCGTTCTCTTTCCAATCGCTCTCGGTTGGCATGGGCGGCCTTGAGCCGCTGCTCTAGCTGTCCTTTGAGGTTATTCAAAGAAGCGGTCTCCGCCGACAGTTGCAGCAGGCCTGTTTGGAGTTCTGCCGCCCGGCTCTCGGTTTCTCTCACCTCTTCTTCATGTCGGGCAACCCGCCCAGTCTGCTCTTGGATATCCGCTTCAATCTGTTTTTCTTCTTTCTCCAGATCGGAATATTCAGACTGAAAATGCATTAATTCTTCACCAACCTGTTCCAGAGATTGGGCGATGGCCTGTTGTTCCGACGCGTTCATGTTCAGAGATTTCCGGCTGGCCTCGATTTGCTCACGATGGTAACGAATGGAATTCTCAGTGCGGTCCATTTCCAGTCGAGTTTCCGAAAGACGCTGTCGTAATTGTGTCAGTTCTGTTTCCAATCGCTCTCTGTGTTCCAGAGCCTCGTGATGAGCTTTCTCGCTCTGAGCCAACTCTTTACCCACATGGTCTTCGGAAGTTTTGAGCTGCTCCAACTCCTGCCCCAGAACTTCGAGCCGAATTTTCAACTGATGGGCTTCCATGACGAACTTCTGGCGCTGAACCTGTCGGAACTCCTCCTTCACTCTTTGGTAGCGTCGGGCTGTGGCGGCCTGACGCTTGAGCGACCGGAGTCGGCGTTCGATCTCGCCGGTAATGTCGTTGACACGAAGCAGGTTCTGTTGGGCCAGTTCCAGTTTCAATTCGGCACTGCGCCGTCGGCTCTTATATCCTGTGATCCGGGCAGCCTCTTCGATGACGGAACGCCTCTCCACCGGTTTTGCGCGCAGGAACCAACCGATTTTTCCCTGGGCAATGAGGGCGTAAGAGGCGAACCCGAGACCTGCTTCTTCCAACACCGAATGGATATCCTTGAGACGGCAACGACGCTGGTTGACCGAGTAGACACTCTCTCCGGAGCGGTACAGCTTGCGGCTGATTTCCAGGACCTCGCCGGAAAATTCCGTTTCCTTCAGTACGATGGGCTTATTGTCGGTTCGAGAAAAGGCCAGGGTGGCTTCCACGACTCCCGAAGGTCGGCGCTTGCGGGTTCCGTTGAAGATCACATCATCCATTTTCTCGCCGCGAAGGCTGAGGGCGGTTCCACTACCCAGCACCCAACCGATGGCATCGGAGAGATTGGATTTGCCACAACCGTTGGGTCCAACGATGCCGCTGATTCCCTCCTCAAACCGAACCGAGGTTTTTTCCGCAAACGATTTAAAACCAGTTATTTCCAGCTGATCAAGTCTGAGCATAGGAAGCTCCGTCAAAGTCCTGTGAAGGCCTCTCTTTGAGTGAGTAATACATAGTATTCAATATTGACAGGCGCCACTGACAAAGATCCTTTTCCCCCTATAACAGGTTAGCCGGGGTCATGCATGAGGGTGTCTACTGCAGTGCCGTAATCCTCCGGCGTGTTGCACCGACTGCGTTGTGGGGTCCTTGGGTTCCTCGCACACCTTGTTGACACGGCACCTGCGGCACCCAGGGGGCATTGACCCGGAGAATTCTCCCTCGGTATACTGAATTGAGCGGGTAGCCTTCACTATGTAACATTCGGGTTATCCCGCATGTGGACGAGACAAAACAGAGAGTGCTTTCCAAATGAATCTTCGGCAATTGGGCCATAGTGTGGCCCTGTTTTCCCTGGTCACTTTGCCCCTAATTGGCCAGTCGGTGGAATTTTTTCCTCTGGAGTCGATCCAACCGGGTCAAACAGGATACGGAAAGACTGTCTTCGAAGGGGCCCGGGTCGACACCTTCCAGGTTGAGATTCTGGGTGTCCTGAAAAACGTGGGGCCAAAACAGAATCTGATTTTGGCGCGACTCTCCGGTGGTCCGATTGCCCGCACGGGGGTCTTTGCCGGAATGAGTGGCAGCCCCGTTTACATCGAGGACAAACTGATTGGTGCGGTTGCTTATGCCTTTCCCTTTGCCAAGGAACCTTTCGCCGGCATCACGCCCATCCGTGAAATGGTGGACATTTTCAAGGAGAAGCCGGGAACCCGGCCTCGCAGCGCTCGAAGGGTCAATCCTCACAAACTGTATGAGGTGGCACAACTTCCCTCCTTCTTGTCTCATTTCGAATTGCCCCGTTTCTTTGTGGAACCCTCACTTACCCGTAGGCAGGACCTGGGAAGGCTACAGCCTATAGCCACGCCCTTGAGCCTCTCCGGTTTTTCCCCCAGATCCATCCAACTATTTTCCTCTCAGTTAGAGATGTTGGGTCTGGTACCGGTGCGGGGAATGGGAACCGCTCGTATGGAGGCCTATGAGGATGCTCCTCTTCAGGCAGGCTCTACGATTACTGTTCAGTTAGTCCGAGGAGACATCGATGTCAGTGCCAGTGGTACGGCGACCCACATTGAGGGTGACAGGATTTATGGTTTCGGACACCCTTTTATGAGCATGGGTTACACCGACTTACCGCTGAACAAAGGGGCCGTACTGACTATTATTCCCAACCTGATGTCCAGTGAGAAGGTCTCGGCCCCGTTAGAACTCATCGGAAGCATCAAACAGGATCGTGCCACGGGAATCCTGGGTGTGGCGGGGGAAGAAGCTCAACTCATCCCGGTGAGGTTGCGGCTCCATACCAGTCGAAATGAAGTGAAAGAGTTGAACTTTGAGGTGGTGACGGACAATTTTCTGACTCCCTTCCTGATGAGCTTCACGGTCCATAGCAGCATCGTTTCCTCGGAGCGATCCATCGGCGGCCAAACGATACAGGTCAAATGCACGATAGCGATCAAGGGGCAAAGGGATATCAACTTCGAGAGCAGTGTTTCCGATCTGGTGAGCAGTTCCGTTTTTGCCGCTCTGGCTGCGGCTTCTCCGGTGAACTTCCTCTTGAACAGCGGGTTCGAGGAATTGGTGATGGAGAAAATCGACGTTGAAATTACCGCGGTGGAACAAACTCGGGAAGCCACGGTGGAGAAAGTTTGGCAGGACCGGTTGGAAGTGGACCCGGGAGAGGAAGTCCATTTGACGGTTTTTTTACGCCAATCCAACGGGGACACGATAGTCAAGAAATACCCGGTGAAGATCCCCGAGGAAGTCAGCCCCGGCCCTCTGAAAATCGTGATCGCCGATGGCCTGTCCTTAACTCGAGAGGATGCCCAAACGGACTTGGGCGAGTTTATTCCTGAGAGCCTCCAGCAGTTGATCAAGGCCATTAACAACTTGAAGAAAAACAATCGCCTCTATATTCGCCTGTCCCGTGAGCAAGCGGGAGCCATCATTTCAGGAGAGGGAATGCCCGATCTCCCTCCCTCTCTGCTGGCCCTCTATGGTTCCCGGAAGACCGCTGGTGAACGGAAGCCTATGGGGGAGGTCATTTACGTTGAGCACGAACTGCCGGCAACAGAGTTCGTTCTGAACGGTCGGCAGGAGATCAGCGTTAACGTCAAGTAAACACAATTTTTCCGAACACCACCAACAAGTGATGAATCACCGCAGTTTTCTCGCATATATCCTCCTCTTGCTTCTTTCCGCAACTCTTCTGGAAGCCACTCAGCCTGCCCGATGGACGATCTCCGAACAGAGTGAATTTCTTCAGGGTGAGTTCACGGGAGTTTCGGTCACCAGTGACGGAAAACTGATTTTAGCACCTGCTCTTGAACCGCTGATCAATAGTGAGGAGGCGTTTATCTACTCAGCCGTCGTGGATCAAGGCGGTAATCTCTATGTGGGTACCGGCAACAATGGGAAGATTTTTCGGGTCAATTCCAGAGGGCAAGGGAGCGAATGGGCGAGGGTGGAAGATGCGGCAGTCTATGCCTTAGCCGTCGATTCCCTGGGCCGGGTTTATGCAGGAGCTGGACCGGGCGGCAAGGTCTACCGGATCAACGATCGAGGCGAAGCGGAAGTCTTCTTTGATCCGGACGAAAAGTACATTTGGACGCTGGCCATAGATAGGCAGAATAATCTCTTCGTTGGGACCGGTCCCAAGGGGACGATCTACAAGGTCGATCCACAGGGACAAGGTGACGTTTTCTACGACAGTAAAGAAACCCACATTACGGCGCTGGAGTGGGATCTGGATGGAAATCTCCTGGTTGGGACTGCACCGGGAGGTTTGCTGTTTCGCATCTCCTCCAACGGATCACCTTTTGTGATTTACGATTCACCTCTGAGCGAGATCAAGGCCATCACCGTGGATCGGTACGGAAATATCTATGCCGCGGCCCTGATGAGGTCCGAAGATTCGGGAGAGAAGTCTGTCGCCGAGACGGCGAGTGGGCCTGAAACAGGAGGGAAGCCCGGAGAGGTCACACTGGAGATTTCAGGCACAGGGAAAGGGACCGGGCTGGAGATTTATAAGATCGACAGGGAGAATCTGGTGAATCTCCTCTACGCTTCCGATGATGAAGTGGCCTTCGATCTGCTGATCCGGAGTAACGGCAACCTTTTGGTAGCCACAGGAAACAAGGGTCGAATTCTATCGATTGATGCCCGCAAATTCGTCACTCTTCTCAGTGAGAGTCCCGAGGAACAGGTCACTCAACTGCTCGAGTGGGAGGGGAGAATCTATGCCACAACCAGCAATTTAGGCTGGGTCTTCGAATTGCTTTCCCAGCCTTCGAGCAACGGTGTCTACGAATCGAAAGTCCTGGACGCCGGGATGCTTGCTTCGTGGGGCGTCATTGACTGGCAGATGAGCGATTCCAGGTCTCGTCCTGTGAGAGTCTACACTCGCTCGGGGAACACCCGAGTGCCGGACCAGACTTGGAATGACTGGAGTGACGCTTACAGTGACGCCGAGGGGAGCCAAATTGAAAGCCCTCCGGCTCGATTTTTCCAATGGAAAATAGAATTCCTTCAGGAGGGAAAATCCACAGCTTTGACGTCGCAGCGTAATGCCGTTGAGTCGGTAACGATCAGCTATATCCAACGCAACATGTCTCCCCAACTCACTTCTCTGACCGTTCATCCGCCTGGGGTCGCCTTGGTTCGACCCGCGGCCGCAAATCCTGCTGCTGGGGTTTCCCTGGGGGGGCCCGACCAGGTTCACATCAGATCCCTGCCCCGATCCGTGCGCGAAATAGGTGCGCAACTCTCCCAGGCCCCTTCCCGCAGAGTCTATTCTGCAGGCGCTCAGAGTGTGTCTTGGACCGCAGAAGATCCCAATG
>CBDUTA010000117.1:0-9692 GCA_965369785.1 uncultured bacterium | reverse complement strand
GAGAACCTGCGCTTCTTTCTGCCAGAGGGAAATGAAGATCAGGTTTTGGTCCTTCCCGGGTCAGAAGCAAATCCCTATCGTGGTCTGTCGCCCCATCCGGAGATCGCCGCTAAAAGAGCAATCGCTTTGTGGAGGATTCTGAGAAATTGTCCTGGATTCATTGTTGCCACCCTCGCTTCCATACTCACTCGGTTGCCGTCTCCAGCTGATTTTCAGAGTCATTGCATTCCTCTTGAAGTCGGTCGTTTCCTGCCCCTGAATCACCTGACACAGGGACTGAGGGAAGCCGGTTACGTGCGGGAAGATCCGGTGAGTGAGGTGGGCGAGTATTCCATTCGAGGTGGAATCGTCGATGTCTTTTCCTCAGCCCATGAAAATCCAGTTCGAATTGAGTTTTTCGGAGACCAGATTGAGTCGATGCGCGAATTTGATCCCAGCACGCAGCGATCCATTGGGCTCATTCCTTCCTGCCAGGTGGTGCCCATGCGCGAGATGGTCTTGACCGAGCGTGAGATAACGCGTTGGCACAAGGAAGCTCCTGAACATTGGAATGAGGTGCGTTTTGCAGAGGCTCTGCAGGAGAAGTTCCAATTTACTGAAAATAGCGAGTTGTTCAACGGCTTTGAATATGTGTTCCCACTAGTGGTCGACACCGGACATCATCTGTTGGAGTTTCTTCCCGGGTCGCAAGATTTGCGGGTGGTGATTCCAGATGGGCAGAAATTTCTGGAGGAGCTCGATCGATGGAGCTCCAGCCAACAAGAAGCCTTTCAAGAGCAACATGCCAAGGGAGAGCTTGTTTTGCCTCCCCAGCGGTTGTTTTTCAGCCAGAAATGGCTAGAGGAATTACTGGAAGAACGACAAGCAGTCTTTATTGAACGACTGTCAGACAAGCCGCAGGAGGTCTGCCGTTTCGATTTTCAGGTGGAACGCAGATATAAGGGCCAAATCCAGGACATCTTGAAGGACCTGAGTCGATGGCGTGACTCCCATGAACGAGTCGTTTTTGTCATGAGTTCACACGGCATGGCGGAACGCGTCGCCCACCTCTTGGAGGAATATGGAGTGGACAGCCACTTTGTGCGAAATGGAATCGATGAAGCGCTCGCTCACCCTTTGTCCGTTATGCAAGGGAAACTCTCAGAGGGTTTCTATTCACCCAGCCTGGGACTGCATGTTCTCACCCAGGAGAACATCTTCGAGGAAAGCCAACTGAGGGCATCCAGAAAGCCGGCTCATCCCGAGATCGCTGCCCAATTTCTTTCGGATTTCCGAGACCTCAAAACAGGGGACTATGTTGTTCACATTGATCACGGGATTGGAGTGTTTTGGGGTCTGGAACGGATCGGGGTAGGGGAAGAGCTCAAAGAATTTGTGGTGTTGTCTTATCGCAATAGTGCCAAGTTGTATGTCCCCATTGATCGCCTTGGCCTGATCCAAAAGTACAGTGGAGCGGGTGGAACAGCGCCTAAAATCGACCGGCTGGGAGGAGTCTCCTGGGAAAAGACCAAGAAACGCATCAAGAAGTCCATGCGGGACCTGGCCGAGGACCTGCTCAAGCTCTATGCCCGTCGGGAGATGGAGAAGGGATATGCTTTTTCAACCGATGATTCCTTGAGCAAGGAATTTGAAGAAGCGTTTGAATATGAGGAAACTCCCGACCAGTTGGCGGCCATTCAGAACGTCAAACAGGACATGGAAGAAGAGCGGCCGATGGATCGGTTGATTTGCGGTGATGTGGGTTATGGAAAAACGGAAGTGGCGATGCGAGCTGCTTTCAAAGCCGTCAATGACAGCAAACAAGTGGCTGTTCTTGCTCCCACCACGGTCCTGGCCTTTCAGCACTATAATACCTTTAGAGAACGCTGTCAGGGTTTCCCTGTGTCTGTCGACTTGCTCAGTCGCTTTAGAAGTCGAGCCGAGCAAACGGATACTCTCCGACGCACCTCTTTGGGTCTGGTGGACGTCTTGATCGGTACTCACCGACTCTTATCCAAGGATGTCCACTTTAAGGATCTGGGACTGATTGTTGTGGATGAAGAACAGCGCTTTGGGGTAACTCAGAAGGAGAGACTCAAACAGTTGAGAACCAAAGTGGATGTGTTGGCGCTATCTGCGACTCCCATTCCTCGCAGCTTGAATATGTCGCTCATTGGACTGCGCGATCTCTCCATTATCGAGACTCCCCCCAGGGACCGCCTGGCGATTCAGACCGTAGTGGTGAAGTTCAGCAGAAGCATTATTCGAAGCGCTATCGACCTGGAGCTGAAGCGTGAAGGTCAAGTGTTCTTTGTCCATAACTCAGTGGAGACGATTTATTCCATCGCCACCATGATTCAGGAAATCATGCCCGATGCTCGGGTGGCGGTGGCCCATGGGCAGATGAGGGAAGGGCAACTCGAGAAGGTTATGATAGATTTCCTGAACTACCGATACGATGTGCTGGTTGCGACCACGATCATTGAAAATGGTCTGGACATTTCCCGAGCCAATACCTTGATCGTGGATCGAAGTGATCGTTTTGGATTGGCTCAGTTGTACCAATTGAGGGGGCGAGTGGGGCGTTCCAACCGTCGTGCTTACGCCTATTTTATGATCCCATCACAGGAGATGTTGAGCCAGGATGCCAGTAAGCGTCTGGTTGCTATCAAGGAATTCAGTGAGCTTGGTTCGGGTTTTCGCATTGCGGCGATGGACCTGGAGATTAGGGGTGCCGGGAACCTGTTGGGTTCCGAGCAGCATGGACACATGGATTCGGTGGGATTTGAACTGTATACGAAACTGCTGGAACAGGCGGTCCGTGAGTTGAGAGGGGAGGAAGTTCGTGAAGAAGTTCAAACCAACATCGATCTTCGTATGGATATCCAGATCCCCGAGCACTATATCGATGACTCCAATCTGCGTCTCTGGCTGTACAAACGGGTTTCCTCAGCTCCTGACCGTTCTGCGTTGGAGTGTTTGAAAGAAGAGGTGGCGGATCGGTTCGGAAAGTACCCGACCTCCGTCTCCAATCTGTTTGGATATGCACATCTGCGCGTGCGTGCGGAACAATTAAAAATTCTTTCGCTGGAACGGAAAGGCTCTCGAGTCTTTCTCAAGTTGCGAGAAGATACCCCCATTTCGCGTGAGCACGTCATCGATTTGGTGAGCCGCAATGGGCGTCTGGGTCTGACTCCTGAAGGGACGATGAGTGCGAAAATATCTTCCACGCTTCCCGATGAGGTGTTTCAAAATATCCATACTCTCTTGGATGATGTGGCTGTGTTAGAATGACCGGCTTCAGGAACATGACTTCAAAACGGTTCATTTTGTTGTTTGCCTTCGCTCTTGTCGCAGGCTGCGCGGCACCTGAGAAAGAAGAGATTCAGACTACCGAAGTTGAATCTCCGATTATTGCCTCTATAAATGGTCGCCCCCTGTACCAGGACCAGTTCGAAGGGTTTCTTTCCCTGATTCCGAATGAGTCAGGAGAAAAACCTGTCCAGGCTCAGAGAAGAGTCCGTTTTCGGGAATTTGTGACGGAACAACTCTTGCTCCAGGAAGCGGAAAGAAAAAGAATCACGGTGGATGAGGCGTTAGTGCGAGAACACCTGGCCAGTTGGCTTTCCGGTGGACAAGAAGTAACGCCGGATTTGGGAGAGCGCGTTCGAGTCTTCTTGAGGATTCAGAAGTTCATCAAGCAGGAGATTAGAGGCCAGATCGAGATCGGCAATCAAGAGATGCAGCGGTATTATCGGCGTCATTCCGACGAATACAAGGCTGATGATGAGTATCACGTCCTGGAGATACTATTTGAGGATCGAGAGCGAGCAGAGGAAATTCGAGAGCAGTTGCATTTTGGGGATGTTCGAACTTTCAAGAGTATGGCCAGAAGCTATTCGCAGGGGCTTACCGCCCCAGCGGGAGGTGATTTGGGAACCTTCAGGAGCGGCCAACTCCCCGAGAATTTTGAAAAGGTAATCTTTCAGCTGAAAGCGGGGGAAATCAGCGCCGTTTTTCACTCTCCGGAGGGATACCACATCTTCATGATGGAGGAGTGGATTCCCCGCCATGCCCAGAAATTCCACGAGGTTCAAGAGATCATTTTTGAAAAGCTCGTGGGTGAGAAAGAGAGTGTTGCTCTGGATGATTATGTTAATCAATTAATTAAGAGTGCCTCTATAGAAGTGCATGATCGCAGCCTGAGTCTTGAGTAAAGCGATACCCATACCTGGTCCGGACTATGCATAAATTCTCTACTGCACCGACGAAATCATCCGGCGTGCCCGCGTTGCACTCGGTCGGCCTCCTCAACGTACTACAGCGAGTACGTTTGCGGTGGCCTTCCGTCGCGCGTGGCGCAACGCACTCAGGTCCGGCGCTTTCGTCGCTTCGCTACAAGAACCTATGCATAATCCGGACCCAATTTGTGAAAGTTACTCTGCTACTCCTTTTCATGCTATTTGCGGTATTGGGTCCGACCGTGTGGGCACAGGAACCTGTCCTTATTGACGAAATAGTGGCTAGAGTGAACGAGGAAATCATCACCTTGACTGATCTGAAAGAGGAATTGCGCACACTCAGATCAAGTTTACGACAGGAAAATAACAGTCCGGAGCTCCTGGAACAGGCGTTTCAGAGGGAAAAGCCAACTGTGTTAAGAACCATGATCCGAAACACAATGATGGTTCAAAGAGCTGAGGAATTCGGTATCCCGGACGGCGTCGAGCCAGACGTCGGAAAAATCCTGGAAGAGATGCGTGAAGAGTCCGGTATCCCTAATATGGAGGTTCTGGATCAGTATCTCAGGCAACAGGGATCCTCACTGGAGAACTACAGGACACAGCTCAAGCAGCGACTGGTTATTGATGCCTTGCTTCAACAATCCGTTTATTCCAAGCTCACTCTTCTCACTCCTGAGATAGAGGCCTATTACCAGGAGAACCTCGAGCAATACACCGAGAAAGCTGAAGTGGAACTCCAAGAGATCCTGTTCTTGAGGGAAGGGGCAGACGAGGTCCGGTTGCGCAAGAAAGCCGAGGAAGTGGTCGCTCAGTTACAAGCGGGTGCTTCTTTTGAGGATTTGGCCAAACAGCTCTCAGACGGTCCGACCGCTTCACAAGGTGGAGGTATTGGCAGCTTCAAGCAAGGCTCCATGGCGGCCTCCATTGAAGAAGTAGCTTTTCAATTGGAGGAGGGCGCAGTCAGCGCCATCATTGAGACTGATTATGGATTTCAGATCATCAAAGTGGTGAGTCAAATACCCGCCCGAGAGAGGCCGTTGGAAGAAGTTCGATCAGAAATCTCCATGCGTCTCTACCAACGCAAGGCTCAACCGGGATTGAAAAAGTTTGTCGATGGACTGATCGAACAAAGCTATATTTACGTGACCCCGAAATACCGGGAAGAGTACGATGTTGAAGACCTCTAAAGGTTTAGCCTAACCTGGATCAACTGAATTTTGAGACAGTTTCGTGAGTCCGTTCACTCCGTTCGTTACTCCGTTTTCGCCCTTCTTCGTTTGAAAATCCAGGAAATGACGATACTGATCAGGTAGAGCACTACCATCGGCCCGCTCCACAGAAACAGGTTCAAGGCATCAGCCGTAGGCGAAACTACGGCTGCCACGATGAGGATCACAAGGAAGGCATAGCGGAAATTCTTCCACAGGAACCTCGGTGTAACCAGCCCGAAGAGGGAAAGAAAGGCCACCAGGACGGGGAGCTGGAAGACCAGCCCCATACCCACGAGAATCACTACCTCGAAGTTGAAATACTCAATGGCACTCACCATGGCACGAAAGGGAGCGCCATACTGATTGATGAGAAACTCCAGAGCTGTGGGGAGAATGACGTAGTAAGCAAAAGCCCCACCCACCAGGAATAGGAATGTGGAGGAAAAGAGAAAGGGAAGGGCGTAAGACTTTTCCTTTCGATACAGTCCCGGAGCGATGAAGAACCAGACCTGAAGAACGAGGTAGGGTGCGGACAGGAAAATGGCGGCCACAAAGGACACCTTGATCCAGATGGAAAAAGGCTCGGTGGGCCTGAGGAATACCAGCTCCTTCATTCCTGCTTCAACGCTCTGACCGGGAGCGACTACAGCTGCGATGGGAACGGCCAGAAAACGGTAGATATACTCACTGAAAGCCCAGCAAATAACAAAGGCAATGCCCACGGCCGCCGCACTGTGAAGGATCCGTTTTCGCAGCTCGTCTAGATGCTCCAGGAAACTCATTGTGGAGCCCAGTATCCCCCCTTCTTCACCATCGGGAGGTTCTCCATCGGATGTTCCCGGAGTAGAGGGAGGCGCAGGAGGCGACTCAGGAGGGGTCAAATCCGGAGTGAAGTCTTCTTCTTCCTGAAGCTCTAAGTCTCCTTCCTCCTGAAGCTCCACCTTTTCGGATTCAGAGGCGACAGCCGCCGGCTCCGGAGAATCGGATTCCGGAGGATTGGACGGAGGGGCCTTGCCGGGGTCATCTGTCATAGGCGGTCATGGGGAAATACTTGGAAGGGCTGGTTATGAGCGATGTCAGAATAAGAGTCTACTCGAGGTCAGTTTGGATTTTTTTCAGCTCGTCCTGTCCCACGTCTACTTCGTGTTTGACGGCTTCGACTTCGTCCTCCCAGGTCCGCTTGAGTTCGTTAGAAGCTCTCTTGAATTCGGACAATCCCCGGCCCAGAGAACGGCCTAGCTCAGGCAATTTCCTAGGGCCGAAAATAACCAGGGCCACAATAAAAATGATGACTATTTCGGGAAAGCCAAGGTTCCACATTTTGATGGTCCTGTTCTCTCCAATCAGTGTATGTCACCCGTCCCGAACAAGTCAATAAGGGGGATCAGGACTGTCTTTCCAACTTTTCGAGCTTTCCTGAATAGTACCCAAAAAAGTCATCCAGGATGTGATCGTCGGGGTCTGTTTCTCTTTCCGTCATCCTCTCCACGGGGATGGGTGTTAATGGGCCCAAAATGGAGGCGAACACCTGAGTCTCAGCCGCTTTCTCGAGACTTAAGGTCCTGATCAGCGCTTCTTCGACGCTCCTGCCCACCACGAATGCTCCATGGCCTTTGTGAAGAACCGCCCTCTTGTTCCCCAGTTTTTCTACCAGCTCTTCTCCCATCTCCCTCGTTCCTACGTACAGGGGATATCCTTCGTAGACAGGAACGCCTTCATGAAAAATACACCCATCACGGGCGATGGGGAGTATGCTCTTCCCTGCTGCAGCCAGGATATTGGCGTAAGGAGGGTGACAGTGGACAACGCTCTTGACGTCTTTTCTGGCGCGGAACACGGCAGTATAGGCGTGAAATTCGCCCATGGGCTCAGGGTGTTTGCCCTCCAGGACGTTCCCCTCGAAATCCATGGTGACAATGTCCTCCCCTTGGATATCCGCGATGGCTTTGCCGTAATCGTGCAGGTGCCCGGGTATCAGAATTTTGTCACCATCCGGATGAAGGTAGCACTGGTGACCTCGTCCCTTTTCCGTAGCCCTTTGCATTTCAATGATCCGGCAAGATCTTGCCAGTTTCTCTTTTACCTCATCCAAATTCATCGCTGGGGTCTCCTTACTTCCTTGTTTGTTTGATCGAAGAGGTGCCCTTATCTGCGCTCACCATAAGACTATCCGGCATTCTTGTCAAATTCCGAAAGGCCTGGATTTTCGGTGTTTCCGACCTTCTGGACTGATGTCATTTCTTGACAGTGTACATCATCGATTCTAGACTGAACTCACTTTCTAGAAACTTTCAGGTGGGTGATGTGCAAACCCTAAAAAGGAGACGTGCCACTGAAAACTGTTTCGCCGTGTCGGAAACAGGCCTGATGGAATAAGTGAGGGTAACTCACGACACCGACGCCCTTGAGGCGCAAAGGAAGAAATATTATGAATCAGCATCATTGGTATTACCTTCAGCGTTTATTGTTGGGTCTCTGTCTTTTGGCAACCGTAAGGACCGGCTGGGCTCAGAGTACCGCGAGCTTGCCGCCTGAAGTCCTCGCTTATGCCGACATGGTCTTTTACAACGGTCAGATTCTGACCGTCGACGAACCGTTCACGATTACTGAAGCGGTGGCCGTTCGGGACGGGAAGTTCCTGGCGGTGGGAGACAACCAGAGAATTCTGGCCATGGCCGGGCCCCAGACTCGGCGGATCGACCTGGAGGGTCGCACGGTTGTCCCCGGTTTCATGGATACCCATCTGCACTCCGCTTGGGTGACTCGCGTTCCGGGCCAGGCCCGGGAGGAAGAGCTGAATTATGAAACGCTGGATACGGCGCTGGAGGAGCTGCGGGGCCGAGTGGCGCAGGCGAAGCCCGGAGAACTCATTGCACTGAGTGGACCGAGCAATCCTGTCGTGAATCATGAGCTGAACGTTACACTTCTCGATGAAGTGGCTCCCGAGAATCCACTCTACATCGAGGCCATGAACGATCAGATTGTTGCCAACAGTCTGGTGTTGAAGCACGTTCCTGACCAGATTCCGGGTATCGTCAGAGACGAGAAGGGGCAGAAGACCGGCCACCTGAGAGGAGCGGCTGCCGGGGTTCCCACCTACGAGCTGAAACCCTGGCCGGAGGTGGAGGCCTTGCTGGAACCTCAGAAAGAGTCTTTTCGCCGCCACAATCGCCTGGGATTAACGACCTTGATGGGGCGGGCCGGCGGTCTGGAGGTGTCTGTCTTCCGGGATCTGATGACGCGAAATGAACTGACCATGAGAGTTCGCGTAGCCCACCACTTCTTGCGCCAAAATGGGTTTGCGGAGGCCTACTTGAAGAGGTTGGGAAATCTGACCGATGTTGGGAATGACATGTTCAAGATCATCGGGACCTCGGTCCAGGTTGTGGACGGCACTGCCGGCAACGGGTCCTCTGCAACCTCTCAGGCCAAAATCAAAACCCTTCCGGGAGATCCTTACGGACCTTTCGGCATGAACAAGTGGGAAGAAAGTGGTGATTTGGCCACCAGTGACCGGCAGAGCATCATCCTTGCCAATCGTTACGGTTGGACGGTCTCCTCGCTGCACAGCAGTGGTGACTTGAGCAATACATTGATGTTGGAGGTCTTTGAAGAGGCCCATCGTGAGCGGTCCCTGGTAGGCCGTCACTTCGCCATTGATCACGGCTTGATGTGGAAGCCGGAGCACTATGAAATGCTCAAAGAGATGGACGTAATTCCCAGCGTTTACGCAAAAGCCTTTTACAACAATGACAACCTGGTTGAAATGTACGGCATGGACGCGGTTTACAAAATGCAGCCGGTCAAATCCTTGATTGATTACGGGCTCAAGCCGGCAGCCGAAGCCGACGCCTTCAATCCTCGCACCGCTGCACCCCTGTTTACCATAATGAAATGGATCACCCGCCTGGATGACAAGGGTCGACAACTGGACCCGGATGAGAAAGTCAGTCGGGAAGAGGCCCTTCGCATGTACACCATCTGGGCCGCCCGCTACAGTGGGGAGGAAGACACCCTCGGTTCCATCGAAGCCGGGAAGTTGGCCGATCTGGTAGTACTGGGCGGAGACTTTCTGACCTTTCCCGAGAACGATCTGGACAAGCTTCGGATCTTGATGACTCTCATGGGAGGACAGGTTGTCCACGAGGTGTCGGGAGCGTTCTAGGAGCGCGCGCCAAGCGCGCTCCGACCACGTGACCGGCAGACCGCTGACCTCGGTCACCGGTCTGCCGGAAATTCAAAATTCAAAAATACAAAT
>CBDUTA010000116.1:0-9763 GCA_965369785.1 uncultured bacterium | reverse complement strand
TGATGGTTTTTTTCTCCACCTGCCCTTTGGACTGAAATTCCATGAAAGCCTGCATTTGACTGGCGACGTCGGTCGGGGAACGCAGAGGGACCTCCGTCTCTTCCAATAACTTGAGGAGTCCTCGCTGAACACCGTGGCCACTCACGTCCCGTCCCAGACCATTCATCGGAGTGGCAATTTTGTCGATTTCATCCAGGTACACGATTCCCGACTCGGCCAACTGTATGTCTCCCCCCGCCTGGTGGACCAGTTCCCGAATCAGATCCTCGACATCTCCACCCACATAACCGGTCTCGCTGTACTTGGTGGCGTCGGCCTTGACGAACGGCACCCCTATGAGGCCGGCGATGTTCTGGACCAAATAGGTCTTACCGACTCCCGTGGGACCAATCAAGATGATATTTTGTTTTTTGTAATCCCGGCAGGTCTGTTCTCCAGCACAGCTTTGAATGTGGTGGTAATGATCACAGATAGCCGTGGCAAGCACCTTCTTGGCTTCGTCTTGCTGGATCACATAGCGATCCAGATAGGCTTTGATTTGACTCGGTTTGTAGTCAAAACGAAGGGCCTGGCTGCGCCGTTGCGCTGCCTCGTCGCCTTCATCGGTCTGCTCCTGTTGAGCCTTGGGGAAAATCTCCACCTGTACGCCCGATCCATACTTATTTTGAAGGAATTGCTTCAGCTCGTCAGGATTGAATTTCTTATCAAATGCCATTTCGTGCTCTTTTCTTTCTTATTTAATAGTAAGATCCCAGGCATGCAGATGCAAGCGCGCGCTGGCCCAGCGCGTGCTTTTGTGAGTTCGTGCTTTCGTGCGCGTTTCGCGCGCCTTCCAAGTTTCAGGTTCAAGGTTTGGGATTTTCAGTTTTGCATTTTGAATTTCTACCCCTGACGGCCTAACAGCCGTCAGGGGTAGAAATTCTTATCCCAGCGCTGCTTGCGGAGGTTCCGGATCATTTCTGAGGAAAGTGCCGTTTGATCCGAGGCGGCCAGGTTGGCCTCAACATGCTCCACAGAACGCATCCCGGGGATGACCGTACTCACCGCATCATGATGCAGACAGAACCTCAGAGCCAGTTGAGGAAGGGTAGGAACTTCCTCTTCCAAGAGTTGGGTCAACTCCTGGACGCGATCAAGAATCTGGCCTTTTCGATCCCCCTTGAAATAGAAGTTGCGCCAGTCTTTTTTGGGGAATTTCGTTTCTGAAGTGATGGTTCCGGTGAGGGCCCCTTCATCAAAAGGAACACGCGCAATCACACCCACGTCCTTCTCCAGGCAAAGAGTCAGCAACTGATCCTCACAAGCCTGGTCAAAGATATTATAGATCACTTGAACCGTATCAATTTTTCCGGACCGAACCAGTTCCAAAGCCGAGTTGGGCTGATGATCGTTGATGGAAATCCCCAGGTGGCCGATTTTCCCCTTGGCCTGAAGGTCTTTGAAAGTATCGTACCACTGACTGTCCTCAATCCAGGAGGGATCCCAAACGTGAAGCTGCAGAAGATCAATCACTTCTACCCCTAAATTCCGCAAACTCCTTTCCACGCACTGAATGATGTAAGGGGCAGGAAAAGCTTCCTCGAGGGTGCCTCGAGCCGGCCAGCTCCCGTTCTTGGGAGGAACCTTGGTAGCCACATAAATTCGCTCTTCTCGTTCTCTCAGAACCTGGCTGATCAACCTTTCACTGTGCCCATCACCGTAAGCGAGGGCTGTATCGATAAAATTGAGGCCCTGGTCAACGGCCCGGTGCAGGGCCCGCAGTGATTCGGAGTCTTCCGCTCCGACCCACAGGTGCTTTCCGATTCCCCAGGCACCATAGCCAATTTCTGAAACTTCGTATCCCGTTCGACCCAGCTTCCGGTAACGCATTACAGTTCGAATTGAGAAGTCCGAATCCTACTGTCGCTTCTCTCCTTCCTCCTCTCTACGGTCTGTGGTCTGTTGCTTCCTACCCCAAATACTTCCCAATCACTTCTCGGGCCGCAATCAGCGACATTAGATTGATCACTGCGGCAGCTCCGATGGTGGCCGAAGCTACGATGGCACCGGGCCCGATTTGCTTGAGGCTTTTGAGGATCGAGTGCACGATCTTATGGTCATCGCTGAATCAGCAGGAGTCAAGCCCATCCTAAACCTCCATCAGCAAACATCATCGTATTTATGAATCGAGACACTAAAAGGGTATTGGCATCTTCCGGCCACCTCTAGTAACCTACTCCGGGAGTTCGAGGACAATCCTCGAATTCGGAACATTCTTGGGACTGTCCCCGAACTCCCAATTCCGGCCAGGAGAAACTGAGACATGGCAAAAGAAAACTCCTTTGACATCGCTTCTAAAGTGGACTTGGAAGAAGTCACCAATGCAGTCCATCAGACCATGAAAGAAGTGCAACAACGCTTCGACTTCAAAGGAAGTAAAAGTGAAGTCCGATTGGAAGAAGATGAACTGGTCCTCACCTCCGATGACGAGTATAAGCTGCAAAGTCTGAAGGACATCCTGCAGCAGAAGCTGGTCAAAAGGAAGGTCCCTCTGAAGGCTCTCTCTTATGGAAAGATCGAGTCCGCCCTCGGCGACACCGTACGTCAGAGAGTTTCGATCCAACAAGGAATTTCTTCCGAAAAAGCCAAGGAGATCATCCGCTTCATTCGGGACACCAAATTAAAGGTCAAAAATACGATTCAGGAAGATTCTGTGCGGGTGTCAGGCCGGGATCGGGACACGCTGCAGAAAGTGATTACCCTGCTGGGTGAGAAGGACTTCGGAATTGACATGCAATTCACCAACTACCGAAACCATTAGTTTCCTTAAGCGCATTCAAAATCCCCATCGGCCTGTCTGAGACACAAAGATGGAGCAGCCATCCAAATCAATCCGAAAATGGTTACTGGCCCTCTTAGCTGCAGCCGCCCTGCTGGTCATCCTATCTTTTCTGGATGTCCAGGAATTATTCCAGGTGGCCCTGGCCTGGATCTCCGACCTGGGGCCCTGGGGCCTGGTCTTTTTTATTGTTTTTTACATTCTCGCTACGGTGCTTTTCCTGCCCGGATTGATTCCGACCATGGCAGCCGGGCTTCTGTTTGGAGTCTTTAAGGGCACCCTGCTGGTTTCCATTTCTTCGATATCAGGAGCCACCATCGCCTTCCTGATTGGGCGCTACCTTGCCCGAGAATGGGTAGCCGGAAAGATCCAGGGAAATCAAAAATTCGAGGCCATCGATATGGCGGTAGCCGAGGAAGGATGGAAGATCGTGGGGCTAACCCGCCTCTCCCCCCTGTTCCCCTTCAACCTTCTCAACTACGCTTTCGGTCTCACTCAGGTCTCCCTCAAGGATTACTTCCTGGCCAGTTGGATTGGAATGTTCCCCGGAACGGTGATGTACGTTTACATTGGATCACTGGCTGGTGACCTGGCCACTCTCGGCAGCGGGGAGCGTTCGCGCACCCCGGCAGAGTGGATTCTTTATTTGGTGGGGTTGACGGCAACGGTTGTTTTGACCTTCTACATCACCCGCATCGCAAAAAGAGCCTTAAATCGTAAAGTGACATAAGGAGGAACCCAGGCATGCCGGCAGCAGGAGCAAATCCTGTGATCGTCCCCCCCATGGACGCCCACAACGAAACCCTCATCTCCAACGTTCATCCCCCCGGATGGGTCAATCCGGAACCGGCCTCTCGATACAACCTGGTCGTCATTGGGGCCGGCACGGCAGGCTTGATCACTGCCGCCGGTGCTGCCGGCCTGGGCGCAAAGGTGGCCCTCATCGAAAGATTCTTGTTGGGGGGTGACTGCCTGAATGTGGGTTGCGTTCCCTCCAAGTGCCTGATCCGTTCCTCTCGCGCCGCAGAGGAAATTCGCACCGCCTCACAGTTCGGGATATCCGTCGCCGACCAACCCACCGTGAACTTTTCCGCCGTCATGGAACGGATGAGACGTCTCAGAGCCCACATCAGTCACCATGACTCGGCTGAAAGATTTCGAGACTTAGGGGTGGACATCTTTTTGGGAGACGGTCGGTTTTCGGGTTCTCGCATGATCCAGGTCGAAGGAAAGACATTGAATTTTAAAAAGGCGGTCATTGCCACGGGGGCAAGGGCGGTCCACCCATCCGTAGAGGGGCTGGCGGAAGCGGGCTTTTTGACCAATGAAACCGTCTTTTCATTGACCGAGTGTCCCCGCCGCCTGGCCGTCGTTGGAGGGGGGCCTATTGGTTGCGAGCTGGCTCAGGCATTTCACCGACTGGGAAGCCGGGTCACCCTCATCGAAATGTCCTCTCAGTTCCTGGCCAGAGAAGATCCGGAAGCTTCCGGTCTCCTGGCCGAGACCTTCCGGCGCGAAGGGATTGATGTCCGGCTCAACACCCGACTGGAAAAGGTCAGCTCCACGGATACGGAAAAACAGCTCCATCTGGAAAGCGGGGGAAACAAGGAGGTCCTGGGGGTGGAGGAAATCTTCGTGGGTGTCGGGCGTGCCCCCAATGTCGAGAATCTGAATCTGGAAGCAGCCGGCGTGAAGTACAACAAGCGGGGTGTTCTGGTCAACGACTATCTGCAGACCTCCAATTCCCGAATCTACGCGGCGGGGGATATCTGCATGAAGTGGAAATTCACTCATGCCGCGGATGCCGCAGCTCGAATCGTGATCCAGAACGCTCTTTTCCTGGGGCGAAAGAAACTGAGCACTCTCACCATGCCCTGGTGCACTTATACCGATCCGGAGATTGCTCACGTGGGGATGTATGACAGGGAGGCGCGGGAAAAGGGTTTGGAGGTGGATCATTTTGTCAGACAACTGAGCGAAGTGGACAGGGGAATCATCGATGGGGAAGCAGGATTCGTGAAAGTGCTGGTCAAAAAGGGAACCGATCAGATCTTGGGAGCCACCATCGTTGCCCGCCATGCCGGCGAGATGATCAGCGAAATCAGTCTGGCCATGGTTGCCGGTGTGGGCTTGAAAACTCTGTCCTCTGTCATTCATCCCTATCCCACCCAAACGGAGGCCATCCGCCAAACAGCCGATGCCTACAACCGCACTCGTTTGACCCCCTTGGTCAAAAAACTGTTCTCCACCTGGCTGACCTGGACTCGATAAGACCGAACGGGTCCATCGAGACGGTTCCGTCTGGAAGTCGCCCCTGATAGAATGAAGCCATGGCAAAAGGAGATCCCAGAATTCAGGTCGTCTGTCCCAGCTGCCAGGCCAATCTGACCGTTGATCCCAGGACGGGGTTGGTCCTCCATGCCGAAGGAAAAAAATCGGACTATTCCTTTGATGAGGCCCTGGATCATCTTCAGGCCCGCAAGGATCAATCTGAAGAATTATTCCAGAAGGCTTTTCTAAACGAAGAGCAGCGTAAACAGAATCTGGAAAAAAAATTCAGGGAGGCTCTCGAGTCAAAGGATGAGCTGGATGAACCCCATCATCCCTTGGAACTGGATTGACCTGGTTTAGCCCGGATGATGCCTAGGTTCTCGTCACGAAGCAGTCTAGGGACGCACGGCCGTGCGCCCGCAGACAAGAAACCTGGGCCAGCCCGCCGCGAGTGGTTAGTCCTGCCTGTCCTGGGCCTCGGACAGGGCCCTATAGACTGCATCGATCAAGGTCTCAGGCGTATCCTCTTCACCCATTTGAGCTACTCCAATAGTGAGGGTCACAGAGGGTAGAGGGTGTTGCTCCAAGCTGAATATATCCATGTGAACCACGGCCTGACGGACGCGCTCGCCCAGATTCTGAGCAGTGGCAGCATCCAGTTCCGGCAATAGAGCGATGAACTCAGCTTCTCCATAACGCGCTAGCATCTCGCCTGGACGCATGCTGTCTCGAAGAGTTGACGCCAGGGTATGAAGCGCCCGGTCACCGGTCTGATTTCCATGAGTACTGTTATATTGCCTGAAATGGTCGACATCCATGAGCAGTAGGGAGAGCGGCAACGCTCCCTTTTTGCTCCGTTCCATCTGCCGACCCAACATGGTGTCCATCCAGCGGCGGTTGAACAGACCGGTGAGGGCATCGATCACCGCATAATGGGAGTATTCCCGCTGCAATTGCTGACTCGTCAAGATAATAGAGTCTCCATGGCGCAAACGCCTGGAGAGGACAAAGAGCAGATTGCGGGCCACGATGTGTGAAGCCTCAACGAGTGACCACAACGTCTTCTCGTTGAGTGCTAAGACGCGGCACCCATCGTCTGCCACAACATAGGCTGAGGTGGGTTTACCATCAATAAGAGAAAGTTCGCCGACCACTTCTCCGGGTCCCAGAACGGTGACCGGGTCCACCGATAATTCAAGATGGACTCGTAAACGCCCGGAAAGGATGAGGTAGAGAAAATGATTACCCTCTCCCCGGTTCAAAAGCACATCGTGCTGTTTCAACTCGTGTATCGGGCAATCTTCGAGAAGGCCTATGATCGATCCGAACTGGACACCTTCAAAGAGATGGGAGCGCTCCAGGTCACTTTGATTCAGAGAACTTCTTTTATCAGGCATTCGGCTCGTTCGATGTAAAAAAATAAATTACAAAAAAGCCTGAAAGGTGTCAAACACTCCCTCGTTCCAGGCAACAGAGAAGAGCTCAATCCCCTGTCTCTTTGAGGTTTTTGTGATATATACACTCCCAACTTTTGTTTTGACCATACAACACCACTACGCGATTTTTTGGAGCTCACCTTCAACCAAGGGCCAAAGAAGGAGATATTAAATGGACTACGGTGGACAAACGGATCGTCGGGAGTTTCTCAAGAGAGTTGGATCTTTGGGAGCGTTGTCGATGCTTGGACCCGGAGCGGTTTGGGGCTCTCAAGGAACCTCGACACCCGTACCCGGTTTGGACACTATCCACTGGTCCCGATACGGCTACAATCTTCAGAACACCCGCTTCAATCCCCATGAAAGCGTTCTGGGGAAAAACAATGTTGAACGATTGAAAGTGAAGTGGCAATTTGACCTGGACGTACCCATTGAAACCACTCCCGTAGTCATTGGGGAACTGCTCTTCTTTGGCGTACCGGGAGCCGTGTACGCACTCAACACCCGGACAGGCGAGCGAAAATGGAAATACGAAATGACTTCGACCACCGCCGGGGGACAACGAAGGGCTTCTGCAATGGGACGGGGTGCCCAGTACTATAAAGGTCGACTCTATTTCGGAGATTCCGCGGCAGTCATGCACTGCCTGGATGCTGCTACGGGAAAACAAATCTGGAGCCAGAGTGTGCAGGTGGATACGGACAAAACGAGGCCCGTTAGAATCCACTGTGCCTGTGCTGCCTTTGACGGAAAGATTTATGTTGGAACGGTTGGACAAATGAACCGTGCCCTTTGTCTGGACGCGGACACGGGAGCCATTCGATGGCAGTTCTGGATTACCGGCCCCGAGTACCCGGGTGGAGGCGGATCGATATGGACTTCTCCCGGTATTGACGAACAATACGGCAATGTTTATTTCACCACGGGGAGTGTTAAAGCTTACAAACCTGAGGGGACCCTCTATACAGAGAGTGTCCTTGCTCTGGATGCCGACACCGGGGTACTCAAATGGTTCTACCAGATCCGCCCCAATGACCCCCACGACCTCGACTTCAGCAGTCATCCCGTTCTCTATGACGCCAAAGCCCCTCCTTTGAAACGGGGAGCCATCCGCCAGTGTCTGGTGGCCATCAACAAATCAGGCGTATACTGCATGAACCGCTTCACGGGCGAGCAATTCTGGAGGGCTCAACTCACCCAGAAATACCACTTTGGCGGTCCCACCGTGGATGGGATTTCAGTGGCCTATAATAAAGTCTACGTCGTTTCCAACGCTGCCACCCAGTCCATCGGGAAGCCGCCACTTTCTGTGACGGCAGCACTGCACGGTTACACCGGAGACATCGTGTGGTGGACCTACAACCTGGACGGTATTTCCCAGGGAGGAATTGCCGTCGCCAACGGGTTGCTCTATCAAGGATTCAACGATGGCCTTGTTCAGATTCTGGATACGGATACAGGGAGACTACTCTGGGAGTACTCGCTCCCCACCAGTCGTCGTGCCGGCTTTAGTGTTGCCGATGGAACCCTCTACTGCAGCAGTGGAGTTCCCGGTGGAACTATGGACGGAGGAAGACCTGGCATGAATTCACCGGAAATGGTTAGAAAATTCCTCAGCTCAGACCGGTATTCTCTCTACGCTTTCTCCCCGGACGGACAGTAGGAGGTAATCATGAAGATCATCACCCTCACCCGTCGTCGGTTCCTTTCTGTGGCCGGCGTTTCTGTTTCCAGCTGGCTCTATTCTCGTGAAGCAAAAGGAGTGCAGGGTCCTAACTTTGAGCCGGGCCAAGGCCTGGGGGAAGGGCCAACGATTCGCAGTCTCATGAGACTTTCCGATTCGCTGTGGTGTTTTGACCCGGTGGGGCTTTATGTCGAGCCAGGAGAGACCATCCGTTTCTTCAATCCACGTATTGCTACACTGACGGCCTACCACCCTCAGAACCAGAATCGAGAGCTGCGCATCCCGGAAAGGGCTCAGCCTTTCGATTTAGGCTACCTCTCGGGACCATTCCAGGATTTGAAATTAGAAGTCGAGGGAACCTACGATTACTTCAGTAAATTTCACGAAATGGTGGGAATGGTAGGTCGTATTGTGGTGGGTCGCCCGGGAGGCCCTGGAGAAAAACCGTGGGGATACGGAAGCAGCCAGGGTCGCAACCCCATCTACGAGGCTGTGCATAAAACAGCAAAGCTCCTGGACTCTCAAGACATCGTAAAGAAAAAGATCGTTCCCTTTCCCTTTGACGACATGATCCCTGACTATCCGCTTTGGGACTAGCTCGGACTTGATTTTAATGAGAGCCTGTAGGGGCGCACGGCCGTGCGCCCCTACACAAGAAATCCAGGTTAGCCGACTTTTGAGACAGTCTCCTCAGAGCGGCTTCAGCCACTCACCCATCAGAAGGTAGCAATAGGATTCACAGGAGAACCCGTTCCCCCGGGTACGGGTAGAGGTGCTACCGTCAATAAAAACTCCCACCGATTGTAACGGGCGGCAGCTTCGCTCAAGGCCTCCAGGTCGCAATTATCGAACATGTGAACGCCCAACCCAACGAGCGCTAACCGATGTATCGGAAAGGCCACTCCCTCAATCCCTGAGGGGGTACGGTCACTGGCACCGTCGCCTCCAATCATAGCCACATCACGTTCCTTCAGCCACGTGGCAACCGAGGGGTGCAGTCCCGCCGAGTTCCCCATAACGTTCCAAGGTCCCAGGGCGGCCCGCCGGGCCCATCGACCGGTCCGGACAAAAACCACATCTCCACTGGACACCTGGATTCCCGTCTTCTTCTCCCACGCCTCCAGGTCTTCCGGGTAGATGGGGGTACCCGGTTCAAGAAAAGGGACACCCTTGAGCCTGGGAATATCGATTAAAATGCCGCGCGTAAAGATTCCCTCCTTGAGATTATGGATGTCCTCCTTGCCGCAGCCTTTCTCGGTCACCTCTTGTTGAGAAAAGCCGTTGTACATTTTCCCCCGGTAAAAGACGTGGCAGAGCGAGTCGAGATGGGTGTGGGCTAAACCGTGGTAGGAAACACTATAGTTGTCCATGGCTGCCCCGGAATCACCGACACCGATGCGAATCATGGTGTGTTCGTAAGGACTGGGATTGTCGATGGCCTTTTCTGTTTGCGGGTCCCGGGCCAGGGAAATCGAGACTCCCTCCTTCACCAGAGCGGCCGCTTGCTTCCGCTTGGCGGGTGTAATGAGGTTGATCGCTCCCAACTGGTCCTCC
>CBDUTA010000115.1:0-9794 GCA_965369785.1 uncultured bacterium | reverse complement strand
CCTTTTGCTGGTGATCAGCGGGCCTGTTTACGGGCAGTTGAACACGGCCACTCTGTCGGGTACCGCCAAGGACACCACGGGCGGTGTGCTTCCCGGGGTCACCATTACCGTGACTCAGGTGGAGACGGCCCAGGTCCGAACCACCATAACTGGAGATTTAGGCCGTTATCAGGCCTCCAGCCTGGCAGTAGGAACCTACCAGGTGGCAGCCGAGCTGGTGGGATTTCAGACTCTAATTCAGGATGGAATCCAGCTGACGGTAGGTGCGGCAAGGGTCCTGAATTTCGTCCTCAATCCGGGGAATATCAGTGAGAGAGTCACCGTGACCGCGGACTCAGCGCTGGTGGAGACCACGACCTCCTCCGTCGGAGGTCTTGTCGACGAACAGCAGATCAGAGACCTGCCGCTCAACGGCCGTGATTATGTGCAGCTGGCCACCCTTCAAACTGGAGTGTTCAAGTCCCGACTGACCCGCGAGTACAACGTGCATCGGGGCTCAGGGACACAGCTTTCCATCAACGGAGCGCGAACCGACCAGAACCTCTTTATCCAGGATGGAACCAATACCAATGACTTCTTTAACATGACGCCGGGAGGTGTCACGGGTGACAGTCTGGGGATTGAAGCCATCAAGGAGTTCAAGGTCCTCACCCACAATTTCAGTGCCGAGTACGGTCAGGCCGGGGGTGCCGTCATCACCACCGTCTCCAAATCGGGGAGCAATGAGTTTCACGGCAATGTTTTTGAATTTCACCGCAACAGCGCCCTGGACGCTCGCAATTTCTTTGACCGCGACCCGAGCAATCCCCTGGAGAGGAGTAAACCGCCCAACTTCGTCAAGAACCAGTTCGGGTTTACCTTCGGCGGACCCATCGTGACAGACAAGAGCTTCTTTTTTGGCAGCTACGAGGGTCTTCGCCAACGTTTGGCCCTGAGCACCGAATTTACGGTACCGACGAACGAGGCCAAGCAGGGAATTCTCCCCAAAGGAGCCCTGGGAGGATCCTGCAACGCCGACTTTCCGGAGGATGCCGCGGGCAATTGCGTCAAGGCTACCCCCATCAACCCTGAGTCGATTCCCTTCATTGACCTCTACCCGGATGGAAATGGGAGAAGACTCACCTCAAACGGCCTCGAGGATGGAAGGCAGTTGTTCTCTCGATCCATCTCGGAGCCGACCGATCAGAACCAATATACCTTCAAGCTCGACCACACCTTCTCCGACAGCGACTCCCTGTTCGGTCGTTATCTGTACGACTTTTCCGACCATATCGGCTTCAATATGAACCCTGACTTTGGAAGAACCGACAGGGTTCGGCGACAGACCATCACCATTCAAGAGACCCACATCTTTTCTCCCAGCATGCTCCTCGTGGCTCGAGTGGGCTACAATCGTTCTGAAACCGGACAAACTCAGAGTGGACCGGGGATAGAAAACTTCGATCCTGCCCTGAGTTTCGTCACCGGACTTCCCCCAGGCAGTCTCTTGGTCAACGATTTAGGTCGAACCAGCAATATCGGGGGCTCCGGGGCATCGGACCTGGCTCGCATCCTGAATTCCTTTGAGTATAGCGGTGATCTCACCGTTACCCGAGGACGCCATTCCTTTAAAACGGGAGTCAACCTTCGCCGCCTGCAGGCCAACGGCACCGATGGGGTTCGCCGGGTGGGAGCCTTTACCCTAGGGGGCATAGACGATCTTCTGCTGGGTAACGACGGTCGACTGGAGACCGTGCTTCCCGGCTCAGACAACTTCCGGGGATATCGTCAATGGATCGTAGGTGGCTACTTTCAGGATGACGTGCAATTTCGGCCCAACCTCACACTCAACCTGGGGTTCCGCTACGAGATTGCAACCGTACTGGATGAGGTCAACGACAAGAACAGCAACCACCTCGACCCGTACAGCCCAACCTCGGTGGGCGAGCACGTGGAGAAATACTACAACAACCCCTCGTTGAATAACTTCGGCCCCCGAATTGGCGTGGCCTGGGACCTCTTTGGGGACGGGAAAACGGCGGTTCGTGCAGGCGGCGGACTTTTCTTTGACCTGTTCACCCCTAAAGTGATCTTCGGGTCCGGCTGGGTGGGTCGACCCTTCTCGTCGCGGATCAACCCCAACCCTGCTCCTTTTCCGCGCGGTTTCGAGCTGCAGGATCAGACCGCTTTGTTGAAGAACGCCGAGGAAGGGCCTATCCAGCGGGATTTCACCAATGCCTACCTGGCCCAGTGGAACTTGAGCATTCAGCAGGAAATTACCAACAATACCAGCGTGGAGATTGGCTATGTGGGCAGCAAGGGAACCCACTTGACCCGGATCCAGCTGCTCAATATGAATGCGTCCATTTTTTGTCCTTGCCCGGATGACCCGGCAACCACCTTTGACGAATCCACGGTGGCGGCAGGAATCAAGTATTTCCCACCATTTCCCGCAGGACAGAACAATTCAAAGCCCAACCAAGAGCTCAGCCAGGTTGCCATGAAGTCGTGGGACACCAATTCTTCTTACCATGCCTTTCAGGCCTCGGTGCGACGCCGTTTTACCGATGGGCTCCAGTTTCAGTTCGCCTACACCTACTCCAAACATCTGAGCGTGTCGGCAGGCCAAAACGGAGGGAGCAGCGGCGGGCTCACCACCACCATGGATGGAGCGCAACAGCACCTGGACAAAGGGCTGTCTTCGTTTGACGTGAGAAACATTCTGGCTGTGAATTACACCTATGATCTGCCTTTTGGCAGGGGTATGAGCGGTGTTGCCGGCGGCTTTCTGGGCGGCTGGCAGGTGGGGGGAATTGTTTCCTTCGCCGATGGTCATCCCGAGCTGGTCAACCTGGGTCGCTCTTTCGGCTTCCAGCCTTCTCGAAGCGGCAGTTTCACCGGTGCCGATGGAAATACCGATCGTCCTGACATTATTCCCGGCAGAGTGTTCGGGCAACTGGACGATTGGGATCCCGACACTGGCATCTATGACGCCAGTGCTTTGAGACTGAATGAAGCTGGATTTTTGGGCACCGTTCCCAACAACGCTGGAAGCTATGCAGGCGTGGCCCAGTTTGATATGTCGTTGGTCAAGAACGCCGATATTGGCGAGTATGCGAACTTGCAGTTTCGAGCTGAGTTATTCAATATCTTCAACCGGGCCAACTTTGGATTGCCCTCGCGGCAGGCCTTCAGGAGCAGTGGTCCGGATTCGAATTTTGGAAGAATTTCCTCGACAGGCTCCACCAATCGCCAGATTCAATTCGGTCTGAAGATCACCTTCTAGAAGGAAGCCAGTCTCAGGATGGAGGGCTTGAGCACTCAAGCCCTCCATTTTCTTTTTAGGGGCGCACACGGCTGTGCTCCCACAAACCTGCTTTATCAAGGCTTATAGGGCGCCCGGTCGTGCGCCCCTACACAAGAAATCTCAATCAGCCGAGTTTAGAGACAGTCTGGGCCGTGCGCCCGGTTGCCTCAAGGTGATTCGAACACTTGCTAGTTGTGCTAGGAGCATCTAGAATCCAGTCGACCCATCTGTAAATCGAACCGAGGTCCCTTTGAAAGGAGTCCCTATGTCTTCCAAGATCGACCGGCGAGATTTTTTCATCCTGGCGGGAAGCAGCGTTGCCGGTCTGGGTGCTTTCAGTCAGGGAGGACTCCCCCCTCAAGACTCGGGAACCGACGCCGATACGCCCAGAATCCTGGCCCTTTTCAGCTACAACGGCGGGCTCTACTACTACAACCCGGCCGGTCTCTATGTTCCGGTGGGGCAGACGGTTGAGTTTGTCGGTGTAGGTAGACGCGGCGTGACCGCCTACCATCCCTCTATCGACAATCACGAGTTGCGCATTCCCGAGGGGGCCAGGCCCTTCGATTCAGAGACCATGGGCTCAGGGGGAACTTTTCAGTGGACCTTTGAGGAGGAGGGAACCTACGATTACTATTCTCGGAACTATGAATATCTGGGAATGGTGGGTAGGATCATCGTGGGCAAACCGGGGGGACCCGGTGAACGACCTCCAGGATACGGCAATCGCAACGGCCGGGCGGTCATGTACCGGGATGCCCGGCGCCTTTTTGAGTATCTGAAATCCGATGAAATTGTCCAGAAAAAGAGGATCCCCTATCCCATGGATCTGCTGCGGCGCCCGTTCCCGTGGCGCTGAGGATCTCAGGTGAGAAAACCCGGGTCGAGAGTAGATGGGCATCTTTGATGGAGGGTTAATCTATGAATAGAAAAGTCGGTAGTTGTCTCCGAGGGTTGTTGGGGCTGGGGTTGCTAGGAATCCTGGTGGGTTGTGGGGCTGATCTGGGGGTCCTGCATCCTGATACGGTGCTATTCAACGGCAAAATAGTCACCGTTGATGAGGACTTTTCCATAGCCGAGGCGGTAGCCATCAAAGACGGACGCTTTGTTGCCGTGGGGAGTAATTCCCAGATCCGTGGTCTGGCCGGAGATCGCACAGAGGTGATGGATCTGGAAGGCAGGACGGTCTTACCCGGATTCAATGATCCCCATCTTCACTTTGCCCATACGCTGGGTTTTGTGGTCGACGAACTCTCAACGAAGTATCGGCAGGCCAGCTCCATCAGTGAAATTCTGGCCGTGGTCCAGGAGAAAATTGAGCAGACTCCGCCTGGGGAGCTGGTCTGGTTCTTCCTGGGACCGAGCTCTCCCAGCCGTCTTGAGGAGGGGCGCTACCCCAATCGGAAGGATCTGGATCCCATTTCGCCTCAGCACCCGGTTTTTCTGGAGTACGCTGGAAATGGTGCCAACGCCTCGGCCAACAGCCTGGCCTTGAAAAAGGCGGGGATTACACGCCGTACCCCACAACCCTCCACTCAGGGCCTGTTGGGGGAAATTGTCAAGGATGCCTCGGGAGAGCCGACCGGGGTCTTTTTGGGTCGGGCTGCGGCTTCGATTGCCCACACCGTTCTGGTCCGACACAGCGTCGAGACTCTGGTCGAAACCATCCAGAACGCCTTCGAGGTGGTACTCCCCAATGGAATTACCACCATCGGGGATCCCAATACCAACATGTCCAATGTTGGGGAGAATCAGAACTGGGCGAAGGCCTATCAGCGGTTGAGTGCTCGAGGTGAACTGAGGGTTCGAGTCAACTGCATCATGCGCCTGCCCATTGTCTACAGACCGACTGAGGGCATTCTGGAATGGCTCGACGACCTGCTTTTTGATTCGGGATTTGGAAACGATACGCTGCACTTCGGGCAAATCAAGATTTCCATTTACGACTCGTCGGGTGACTTCAAGCTTCCACGCGAGGACGTCAAGAGGATCATCAAGGCAGTGCATCGATCCGGTTGGCGGCTCTTCATTCATGTGGGACGGGGAGAGAGCTACGATCTGGCCATGGAAGGACTGGAGGAAGCTTACGCTGAATTTCCCCGGGAGGATGTGCGCCACGTCATTACCCATGCCCGCTTTCCCACCGATGAGAACCTGGAGGTGCTCAAGCGCTACGGTGTGATGGTTGAGCCTCAGAGCGGTCGCATCTGGAGAATGAGCGATGACTACGAGGAGCAAAACGCAGACCCGGACCGCCCGGCCTATGGACCCACGCCCCTGAGGACCTACCTGGATCACGGAATTCGAGTCATGACCGGATCGGATGCGGGTCGGCCCCCGACGGGAATTCCCATGTTCACTATTTTTGAAGCGGTCAACCGGGTGAGAAGTTCGGGAAAAGTGATCAACCCCGAGGAGCGCATCACGGTGGAGGAGGCCATCCGAGCCGTCACGATCACGCCCGCCTACTCGACCTTCGAGGAGAACTTGAAGGGTTCGATCGAGCCGGGGAAGCTGGCCGACCTGGTGGTGCTGGAAAGGGACATTCTTACCGTACCGTCTTTGGAGATTAAAGATATCGCTGTCCTGAGAACCATGATGGGTGGCGAGTTCGTCTACGTCAATCCGGATGTGAATTAGCCCGCATTATGCATAATCCGGGCAAAAACGGAGGTCCGTGCCCATGAAGAAAAAGAACAATACCCCCTGGAATCGAAGAGAATTCCTGGGGGGGGTGGGAGCCAGCCTGGCTGTGACTTCCCTGGGTCCCTCGGCTTGGGGACAGGGGAGACGGCAACCGGTGCCCGGTCCTGCCGACTGGTCCCGATTTGCCTACGATTTGCACAACACTCGTTTCAACTCCCGGGAAAGCACCCTCAACGCCGGAAACGTTGGGCGTCTCAAGCTCAAGTGGCGTCATGAAGTGGGAGCACCCATCCAGAGCAGTCCCACCGTAATAGGCGACAGTCTTTTTATCGGGGCCTGGGACGGCCATTTTCGTTCCCTGGACACCGAGACGGGAGAACAGAAGTGGAAGTATGACGCGGGCGTGAAACCGGAACCACGCTGGAACCTGCGCAACGTCAAATCCTCTGCCCACTACGATAGTGGAAGGATCTTTTTTGGCACCGGAGCAGGGGACGTCAACTGTGTGGATGCGGCCACGGGGAGAGAGATCTGGAAAACCAATGTGGGGCCCGGTTTGTTCATCTCTTCTTCTCCCACCGTCTATGAAGATCGAGTTTTCATCGGCATCTCGGGAGGCAATGCCCAGATCGCCTGCCTGGACGTTGAGACGGGCGCCGTCCGCTGGAGGTTTAAGATTGTTCCCGATCGCGACGGTGGAGGGGGATCGGTTTGGACTTCTACTGCCGTGGATGTCGAACAGAGGATTGTCTACAACGTGACCGGAAATCCGAGTTCTTTTGACCCTCCGGGACCCCTTCTTTACAGCGACAGCATCATCGCCAATGATCTGGAAACGGGAGAACTACTCTGGCACTATCAGGTTCGAGCCAGCGATCCCTTTGATCTCGATTTCTCCTGCCACCCCATGATCTTTGAGGCGGTCAGCCCGGGAAAACGCGGGGCCAGACGCCAGTGTGTAGGGGCGGGCAACAAGACGGCCTTCTTTACCTGGGATCGCTACACCGGAGAACTGTTGTGGCGGGTGATGCTCACCAACTGGGCCACCCAGGGCGGACCCTGGTGGAACAGTACCGCAGTGGCCTACAACAAGGTTTACGTTGTGTCCAATGCCATCAACGATAGAGATCCCATCACCAGCCGCTCGGTGGGACTTTCAGAATCGGTGACGGCAGCCCTTCATGCCTATACGGGGGAGATCGTGTGGTGGCGCCACAACGATAGCATGAATCGGGCTTGTGTCTCTGTGGCCAACGGTGTTTTCTACCAATCTCTGGGGGACGGGAGTCTGGAGGCTCTTGATGCCGAGACCGGGAAGTCGCTCTGGCAGTCGAGTATGCCCAGCACCTCTCGAGGGGGAATCGTGATCGCCAACGGCAACCTGTATACCAGCAACGGTGAGGGGGGCTTACCCACGGAACCGAGACACAGGTACTACGTTTACGCCTACAGTATCGATGGGCGATGAAGGAGCAACCATGAAAAGAAGACCCGTTCACTTTTCGGTTATCGGCGTTGTGATCCTGTTGTCGGTGGGTCTGTTTTGGGTGGGTGCCCAGCAGAGTCGTGCTCTATTAGTGATTGAAGGTGCCACGCTCATTGACGGAACCGGTGGGGAGCCGATCCCCAACGCCGTGGTGGTGATCGAAAATGACCGAATTCAGGCAGTGTTTCGCCACGGTGAGCAGGTTTACCCTCGCGGAGCCCGGGTCATCCAGGCTCAGGGAAAAACCATCATTCCCGCTCTGTTTGATATTGATACCCACATCGCCCAGCAGGGACTGGAAGCTGCGGCCCAGGCCCTCACCAATTATCTTTATCATGGCATCACCAGTATTTCCGATACCGGGGTCAGTATTGTTCACGGCGAGGGCCTGGAACGGCTCAAGCAGGAGGGTAAGCTCATCTCGCCGCGGATTTTTGAAGCGGGTCCCACACTTACCGCTGTAGGAGGACATCCCATTCCGGTGAACCGGGGACTGGGACGGGCCATCGATACCCGCACTCTGACCCAAATTGAGGGACCGGAAGACGCCGTCCAGCAGGTTCAAAGATACGTCCGCGAATACCAGGTGGCCACCATCAAGGCGATTTTGGAGAGTGGAGGGGATCTGCACTATCCACGGATGACCCTGGAGACTTATAAGGCTCTGGTTGACGAGGCCCATCGTCAGGGAATGAACGTCTATACCCATGCCAGTCAGCTGTCGGATGTGAGGGACGCACTGGCGGGAGGCGTTGACCTGATCGCCCACGGGTTTGCAGAAGAGTTGACACCCCAGAGTGACATCGCCCGGATGATCGTCCAGCAGAAGGTCAGTTGGCTTCCCGACATCAACAACTCCGAGTCCGCCGTTAAGATCTTCGATCATCCTGAAATCTGGGAGGACCCAGATCTTCTCAAGAGCGTCCCCGCCGTCTATATCGAGATGGCTCATGATCCGAAGGTCCTGGCCAGGTTGGAGGGCCGTCTGGAACGCTCTCGGCGCAGCCATCAAATGAGAATGCGTACGGTCAAAGTCCTCTATGACATGGGGGTAAACATCCTGGTGGGAACCGATTCCACTGGTGCTCCCCATCGCATGTTCTATGGGTGGGACATCCACCGGGAACTGGAACACCTGGTCAATGCAGGTATGAAACCGATGGACGTCATCGTAGCAGCTTCTCGAAAGGCGGCCGAGTACCTGGGTCAGGAGAAGGACCTGGGAACCGTGGAAGCGGGAAAAATCGCAGACCTGCTGATTCTTTCCGGCAATCCTTTGGAGGATATTCGCAATAGCAGAACCATCGAACAGGTTATCTACGCAGGCCGGCTCATCGATCGCGACAACTTACCCATGCTGGATCCGTTTAAAGAGGGCCTCGTAGCGACCGGAAAGGCGGAGCAGACCATTACCGATCAGGCCGTGGAAGAAGAACTGGTCGCTCGCTTTCCCTCAGGCCCAGCCAAAGAGTTGGTCATCAACCAGTGCTCCGGCTGTCACAGTCTGGAGGTGATCTTAGGGCAAGCGAAGGGAAAGGCCGAGTGGGAAGCCACCGTTTACGGTATGCTGGGTGAAAGAAACCAGCAGGGAGAAGCGATCATCAGCTATCTGGAGGAGCACTTTGGGCACTAAAACAACGACGACTCAGGCACTTGAAGGACACACATA
Source organism: uncultured bacterium (assembly GCA_965369785.1). Taxonomy (GTDB): domain Bacteria; phylum Acidobacteriota; class UBA6911; order RPQK01; family JADFOI01; genus JADFOI01. Next base: position 707 of record CBDUTA010000115.1, on the reverse strand, counting down.
GAGGAGTAACGATGCCTTTGAAAACACTTGTAGCGATTCTTGTTAGCGGAGCAACTCTTTTTGTGGGTAGTTCCCTGTTGGGCTCTTCCATGACCTCGCCTGCGCAGGGCAGCGAGAGCGATCTGGCCTCCCAACTCCCTGATGGGGAGGGAAAGGGCTATGTACAGACGATTTGCACGAGTTGCCATGGGCTTGGGAATATTGTCTATCAGAGAAAGACTCTGCAAGGCTGGGAGGCAACGGTGTGGGACATGTTGGGGAGAATTTCCGCCGGTTTGGACCGGGAAGCTGAGATTATCTCCAAGTATCTGCACGAGAGTTTTCCAGTAGAAATGAGCACTCCCCCGGCCGACGATCAACCCGCCGATGCGGGCCTATCAGAAAGTACGGCACCCCGGTTCCAGATTTTTCATCAGGTGGTCTTCAAGTTTAAACCTGAAGTCTCCGAGGCCCAAAAGACAGCTTTGCTGGAAAGTGGAAGGAAAATGCTGGAAAGCATTCCTCAAGTGGCTACCGTCTTGGTGGGAAGGGTGGCCCAGGAAGACTCGGAATTCCCCTATGGCCTGGTGACCGGATTTCAAAGTGAAGAGGACTTGCAAGCCTATCGTTCCCATCCAGCCCACAGAAAATGGTTGGAAGAAGACTATCGGCCCCTTGTCCTGAAGAGCCAGGTCACGGATCTCGTTTCCATGGATTAGGAGGTCAGG
>CBDUTA010000114.1:0-9798 GCA_965369785.1 uncultured bacterium | reverse complement strand
CTCCGGCCAGGGCCAGAATTTCGCTGTCCGACCCCACGGCAACAAAGCGCCCATTATTGATGGCCACGGCCTGGGCAATGGAAAAATCCTGGTCTACAGTCACGATTTTGCCATTGTGCAATATTATCTCGGGTGCCAGAAGGTCGGGAACATTGGACGTGCATTGGCTGAAGAGGATGAATAAAAGAATCGGTGCAAGGGTTTTTGCGACCATGCCTGTTTCCTTCACAATGGTGCCGTTTGATTCTTGCCAGATAGTAGACTGTCCCAACGGTAAAGGCAATGGAATCCAGACTGGCCCGTGGGCTAAAGCCCACGGCTCTGACTGCTCCTCGCTCCAATGAGAGTAGCAAAGCGGGAGAAATGTAAACCTGAGTTGACATTTTGCTCAGTGCCGGTCCGTAGTGAGTGCAACAAGATCTACAGAAGTCCTTTATTATCAACAGATTTTGGTCCATCATGCTTCTTGAGATTTCATCAGACTTTGGCACCGGACTTGCTCTGTTAATGAGTTCAAACTCATTTGGAGGATCAGAAAAAATCTCTCAATCCAGCGGAGGTGTTATGTCCTTGCAGTGCCCGAAGTGCGGAAAGGAAGGCGGGAATCGTCTTCAGCGAGGTGGAGTGCTTGGGCACCTGCTGAGTTTCGTTTACATCTATCCCTATCGGTGCGTCGGTTGCTGGCGGCGCTTCAGAGCACTTCGATGGGGGACCCGCTACGTGAGAAAACAGGCGAATCGTCGCGATCACAGGCGCTTTCAGACCCACTTCCCGGTTGTGTTTTCATGCGGGCAAACACAGGGTGAGGGTATTGTGACCGATATCGCCATGGGCGGCTGCCGGCTGAAAACCGATCTCAAGCTGACCGAGGATACGCCTCTGGAACTCAAGCTGCAGGTACCTGGAATAGAAACCGAGATTTGGGTGGATAAGGCAACCGTGTGTTCCGTTGAGAGTTTTTTCGCCGGTCTGAGCTTCGCCCGATTGGCTGGAGCCGAGAAAAAGCGACTGCGCCGTTTCCTGGTCCAGTTGATGACCAGCCAATCCAAGGGCATCACCTGCCTGGAAAATCCGTTTTGAGGGTCTGACCCAAAAATCCCCTTCAGAATTCATTGCCTTTTCTCTCTGGGGAGATTACGGTTGAGTTAGCCCGGACTATGAATAATCCGGACTAGAGCCGTTTGCAGGCTGAAAATGATTCCATCGAGATGGGCTAAAGGTATGGGTCTGTTTCTTTCCCTGGTGCTGCTCCCGCCGGCAGCTTCGGTGAGAGGGGGCCGTACCCCTGTTGCCAAGGAAATTCTTTCCAGGCAAACCCTTGTTCCCGAGAAGGGGATTTTCCTGGTGGCCACTCCTGACATGCAGGATCCACGATTCCGCCGCAGCGTGGTCCTGCTGCTTGAACATGGAGAGAATGGGACGCTGGGGCTCATTGTTAATAAGGTCACCGAGATATCGCTGGCTCAAGTTTTTCCGGACCAGGAGGATTCCAGCCGGGAGTCAAACTTGTTGTTTTTCGGTGGCCCGGTAGGGCTGAACGGGATTCTTTTTCTGACTCGGAAGGATGAGCCACCTGAACGAGCAGAACATGTGATGGAGGATGTCTATTACAGTGGCGACAGAAATCTGCTGCAGGAGTTCCTGGAGCAAGACAAGGGCGCCGGTGAGCTGCGCGTTTTCCTGGGTAATTCAGGCTGGTCACCGGGTCAGCTGGCCGCAGAGATCGCAGAGGGTGCTTGGAAGCTGGTCCGGGGTGACTCGGATACCCTCTTTAAAAAAGACCTGGACGATATTTGGCCCGACCTGATTGGGCCACCAACCCCCACACCCTTCATGGTCCAAGGACCCCACTTCACCACCGGTTTTCCAGGATAATCTCCTGGACCCTGGAAACACTATTTCCAGGTCAGGGAGATGTGATAATCTGAAGAACCAGCTGGGGTTTTGCCCCCTGAAGAGGGAGTTTACGAATCATCCCGGCTCAGGAAAGGAAACTTCACCATGGTTATCTCCAGAACCCTGTTTTGTACCCTTATGGTTTCTTTGACGGTGCTGCTTTCATCCTCCCTTTTGGCACAACAGTCTCAGAAGGTGAGCGTTGACGGGCTTATCTACGACTTAAAACACCCGGACAATGACCGCCGCAAGCGGGCTGCCACGGCCTTAGGGCAGTCCAAGGTCCGCAAGGCGGTGCCGGAGTTGATTGAGTTGACGGAGGACCGGGATGCATCTCTTCGTCTGGCGGCTGTCAAGGCCCTGGTGCGCATCAACGATACTCGTGCCCTGAAGGCGCATATCAGGATGACTCGGGATCCCCAAAAAGCGATCCAGGAGAAGGCCATTGAAGGAATCATCCAGATTTACGTGGTCGAAGAAGAGGGTGGTTTTATCAGCGGAGTTAAGAAATTAGCGGGTGCCGTCAATCCGCTCAGCGACGACTATAATCCTCTTCTGGTTGAATCCTATGTTCCGGTCAGCCAGGATGCTAAGGATGCATTGGCAGAGTTGCTTTTCTCGCCGGAAACCGGAATTCGTAAAGATGCGGCCGTTGCTCTAGGTATTCTCCGGGCCCATTCCGCTTTATCTCCCATTCAGCAGGCCTTGTCGTTGGAGCCAAACGACGGGGTCAAAGTGGAATTGATTCGGGCGATTTACAAGATCGGTGATCCCTCTGCCGGTACAGATGTTGTTCCCCTGGTTCGCGACACCGACAAGAAGGTGCACGATGAAGCGATTTTCACCTTGGGTCGACTGCGTGTTCAAGAAGCGATTCCCCTGCTTAAAGAGCTCTACGAGTCGGGGGTTGAAGAAAGGAAGAAGATCCTGGGATTTGTCCCCGTCAGTGGCAAGTATGATCTGCAGAATAAGCTTCTTGAGGCTCTGGCTTATATCGGCGATTCCAGCTGTCGTGACCTGTTCCTGAGTGCCCTTCAGGATTCTCGGGATTCCTACCGTCTGCTTGCAGCCGAGGGTTTGGGACGGATAGGTGATTCGAGTGATGTCGCTCAGGTGGCTGAACAATATATTCGGGAGAAATCAGGTAAGGTTAAATTGGGTATGAGCTATGCTCTCTATCATCTGGGGCGGACAGAACATTTGATTGAAGTGATCAACAGCTCAGACAAGGAACAGGCCTATCATTATCTCCTTGAACTCAATGCCAGCGAGATCCGGGGACTCTATCCCTACCTGCACAGCGTGGAGCATTCGATCAGGCTCCGACTGCTGGACATTATCGGCCTGCGTGGGGATTCTTCAGCCGTTCCCGTTATTGAGGACCTGATGGCAAGCACCAATCCGGAGTTGCTTGCAGCGGCCAATCTGGCCATGCGGAGAATTCAAGGTCGAGAAGCTTCCGACTGAATTTCTCAAAGGGTAGCCGGAAGACAGCTTCCGGCTACCCTTTGAGTTTCAATTTCGGCCAAAGCGCATCAACTCGGTCCTTCACCTCCCGAGACATCAGGATCTCATCGGGCCAGTCTCTTTGAAATCCCTCTTCAGGCCACTTGCGGGTTGCATCGATCCCCATCTTTGATCCAAAGTTGGGTAGACGTGAGGCGTGGTCCAGAGAATCCACGGGGCCCAACACGAACTGGATATCCCGCTCCGGATCGATGTGATTGAGTGTCTTGCATACGACTTCCTGGTAACGGGTCAGATCCGTTCCTTCATCCAGTACAATGATGCATTTGGAGAACATGGCCTGGCCCAGTCCCCAGATGGCGGTCATGATCTTGCGGGCGTGACCGGGATAACGTTTGCGAATCGTGACCAACACCAGGTTGTGGAAGATGCCCTCAAAGGGCATGTGCATATCGATGATTTCGGGCAGCTGTTTTCGGATCAAAGGGAGGAAAATTCGTTCCACGGCATGTCCCATGTAGCAGTCTTCCTGGGGCGGTTTCCCAACGATGATGGTCTGGTAGACAGGGTTCTTGCGGTGGGTCACACAGTTCACGTGAAAGACGGGATAGTCGTCGGCCAGAGAGTAAAATCCGGTGTGATCGCCGAAGGGACCCTCTCGCCGGAGCTCATCCAGTTCCACATAACCTTCTAAAATAATTTCAGCATTGGCCGGAACCTCCAGATCAACGGTCTTGCAGGGGACCATCTCCACAGATTTTCGGCGTAGGAAGCCGGCAAACATCATTTCGTCCAGGTCGTCGGGTAGAGGGGCGATGCCTGAGAAGACAACGGCCGGATCGGCTCCAATGGCCACTGCGACCTCGATACGACCCTCTTCTTCGGTGCCACCCTTCACACGCCCGGCTTCTCGAAAGTGCTGGGCTCCGTGCTTGTGGGTCTGCCAGTGCATGGCTGTGGTGGTTTCGTCGAAGACCTGCATTCGGTAGACGCCGCAGTTGCGCTTGCCTGTGGTGGGATCTTTGCTGAAAACCAGCGGCAGGGTGATAAATCGGCCGGCGTCCTGAGGCCAGCACTGAAGAACAGGAAAGTCCAGAAGTGAGAAATCTTCAGTCTTGACCACTTCCTGACAGGCCCCGGAGCCAACGGTTTTGGGAATGAAATTGGCCAGGTCAGCAAGTTTAGGGAGCATTTTAAGCTTGTCCAACATTCCCTCGGGGGCTTTGATATCGAGTAACTCGTCGATACGGGCTGCCACCTTTTCCAGCGAATCGACGTCCAGTGCGAGATTCATCCGCCGATAGGATCCAAAGGCGTTGATGAGGAGGGGATATTCGGATCCTTTGGGGTTTTCAAAGAGCAGGGCGGGCCCCATTTCTTTCGAGACACGGTCGGTAATCTCAGCAATCTCGAGAACCGGATCCACTTCAACTGGAATACGTTTCAGCTCTCCTTCTTTTTCTAGGCGTTTGATGAAGGCTCGCAGATCGTCATATCGGTAACTCATGGGATGCATATTGTGCTTTCTCAGACATTGAGCGTCAATGTTTGGTTTAAACATCATTCGGGCTAGAATTGGGTTCTGAAGTTGTAGCGGCCGCTCTCAGAGCGGCTGAACCTGGAGAAACGATGAGACGATGAGCACTAAAGACCCTCTATTAGGGGCACACATGTCGATTGCCGGAGGAACACCCCTGGCCATTCAGCGTGCCCTGCAGGCGGGATGCAGGGTTGTTCAGATCTTCGTGAAAAACTCCAACCGGTGGAAGGGAAAAACGTTAGTTGACGAGGAGGTGGAAGATTTCCGCAAGGCCTGGGCCGATTCAAAACTTAACCAGGTGGTGGCTCACGACAGTTACCTGATTAACCTGGCCTCTCCGCGGGAGGATCTGTGGCAGCGATCCATTGAGGCCATGCTCGATGAACTGGATCGCTGCCAGAGGCTGGGGGTGAGCCTGTTAGTCACTCATCCCGGCTCCCATATGGGAGAGGGGGAGGGAGCTGGAGTTCAAAGGATTGCTCAGGCCATCGATCAGATTCACGAAAGGAGCGGCCCGTGCGATGTTCCCATCGCCCTGGAAACAACGGCTGGCCAGGGAACCAGTGTAGGCTATCGATTCGAACATCTTCGCGACATCCTGGCTGCTACGCGACATCCTGAAAGGGTTTTTATCTGTGGGGATACCTGTCATATCTTTGCGGCCGGCTATGACATCAGAGGGGAAGCGGAATATGGTGAAACCATGGAACAGTTTAGCCGTGTGGTAGGACTTGAGAAGCTGCGTGTTTTTCATTTCAATGACAGTAAGAAGGATTTGGGAAGTCGTGTGGATCGTCATGAACACATCGGTAAGGGGAAAATAGGGGCCTCGGCGTTTTCCTGGTTTCTGAATGATGAGCGCCTGACTCAGATTCCCAAGATTCTGGAGACCCCTAAGGGAAAAACCCATCGAGAGGATCGGAGAAACTTAAAGCTTTTGAGATCACTCGTGAAAAGCACGGAAATTTCAAATCACAGCCGGCGGACCGGCTGAAAATTCAAAATTCAAAACTCAAAATCCCAAACAAATCCCAAATTTCAAATTCAAAATCTGAAACCTGAAGATCCAGAATGGGACACAAGAATTGTGCAATGAGGGCTAGACCAACTGGTAGGAGGTTTTGAAAATCGGAATTTTGAATTTCCGTCGTCAGACGACGGGTTGTTTTACAATCCGCTGCAGATAGTCTAGATTGCCTGAAAAAGGGAGGAAACGTGTCAGAGAGGACAACATCAGAGTGAGTGACCGCTCGCATCAGGCAGGCGGTTGGAGTCTGACCGTTCGATTAATCCTCATCGGTACCTCCGTTTTTGCCCTCTATGCCAATGCCTTCAGTGTTCTTGCTCCTACCTACAACCGCATGGTGCACTGGGGTCTTCTGGCCACAGTCGTTTTTCTCATCTACCGACGAGACAGATCGACTCAAGGCAATCCGAGTAAGACCGATATCGCCCTGGCGGCTCTTACTGTGGCCGTCAGTGTTTTTGTCATTGTGGATTGGTCCTACTACATTGAACGAACTGGACTGGTGACATCCTGGGAACTGGTCGCGGGCGTGCTCATGATCCTGCTGGTGTTGGAGGCGACCCGCCGCACTATCGGTCGGTTTCTTCCTCTTCTGGTGGTGATTTTCCTTCTTTACGCGATCTTCGGCCGGTTCGCGCCGGGTATTTTTCTTCATAAAGGCTACGGACTTCCCCGGCTGGTGGGTACGCTCTATCTCGGGAACGGCGGGATTTTCGGCCTTCCCATGGAGATCTCCGCTACCTATGTCATCATGTTTGTGATGTTCGGTATGCTGCTGATGCGTTCCGGAGGAGACCGTTGGTTCATCGACCTGAGCTACACTCTGACGGGTCGGCTCAGGGGTGGACCGGCGCTGAGCGCCATCCTTTCCAGCGGCATCATGGGCATGCTCACCGGTTCTCCCGTAGCCAATGTGGTGACCACCGGGAATTTCACCATCCCCTTGATGAAACGCTCGGGTTTTTCCCCACAGATGGCAGGAGCTATTTCAGCGGTGGCTTCCACGGCAGGCATGTTTACCCCACCCTTGATGGGGGCAGGAGCATTCCTGATCGCCGAATTCCTTAGCGTCCCTTATGTCGACGTGGCTAAAGCTGCTGTTTTTCCTGCCGCGCTGTTTTTTCTCTCCCTGATGGCGGTCGTTTATTTTACTGCCTGGCGAGAGGATTTGAGGGTTCATTCCGAGGAGGCGATGCCCAAATTAGGGCAGACGCTCATCCGCTACGGCCATATGAGCCCCCCTTTGGTTTTTCTGGTGGTGCTGATCTTCAGTGGGCGCAGCTTGATGCTGTCCGCATTCTGGGCCATGGGTCTGACGGTCGGACTCTCTCTTCTGAGATCCCACACCCGGATCAGCCTGTCAAAATTGATCTCCGCTCTGGAAGAGGCAGCTTCTAAAACCATTCCCATTGCCACGGCCTGTGCTTCGGCCGGAATCATTGTGGGTATCATCAACCTGACCGGCCTGGGTTTTACTCTTTCTGGAGCCCTCACCGGACTGGCTGAGGGACAGCCCGTGTTGCTCCTTGCCGTGGCTATGCTGGCCTGTCTTTGCCTGGGCATGGCGGTGCCTCCGACCGCTGTTTACATCATCATGGCGGGCCTGACCGTGCCGGCAATGGTCGCAGCCGGATTCACTCCGCTGGCCTGCCACTTTTTTATCTTCTTCTGCAGCTCAATTGGAGCCATCACTCCTCCCGTAGCGCTGGCGGCTTATGCGGCCTCTGCCATCGCCGGTTCCGACGTGAACAAGACTGGCTTTACCGCTTTTCGACTGGGAATTGCCGGCTATTTGATCCCCTTTCTGGTCATCTACTGGCCCGGGCTGATGATGGTGGGCGAGTGGGGAGAGATATTTGTGGCGCTGATCTTCTCGATCGTGATGATTTTGGCTGCGGCATTTGGCTTGGAGCTTCTGGGCTATTTGCAGAGGGGGCTGTTGGCCCGTTGGGGTAAAGCTGTCCCTTAGTGTCTCGTCCCCCATTCAGACTTTACAAGGACAGGTTTCTGGGCCAGAATTCTCCCATGACAATTAGCATGGAAGAAGAGAGCCGGAAGGTTAAGAATGGACGCAAAATGAGCGGAAGTATGCGGGAATTCATCGATGAACTGGAGGCTCATGGCAAACTCCACCGGGTCAGCAAAGAGGTGGATCCGAGTTGGGAGATCTCCTGTATAGCCCGTTGGATTTACCAGGGTCTTCCCATGGAAGATCGTTTTGGGCTGCTCTTTGAAAATGTCAAAGGCTCAAGCATGGCGGTTGCCACGCCTTTGATCGGAGCTTCTCGGCAGGTGTATGCCAGGGCTTTGGGGACGACGCCGGAGAAGATTCACGAAGTCTGGCTGCAGGCTTTGCGTGAGCCCATCGCCCCCAAAGAGGTGAAGTCGGCTCCTGCTCAGGAAGTGGTGATCGGAAAGGGAGAGATCGATCTTTCCTATTTGCCCGTGCCCATCTGGACGCCCGGAAAGGATCGCAGACCCTGCATCACGGCCTGTGTGATTACCAAGGATAAGAACACGGGAGTGCAGAATATGGGCACTTACCGCTGCCAGGTTCAGTCCAAGAACCGCATCACCTTGAATACCAACCCGGGCCGCCAAGCCTATGAGAATTATCAAACCTACGCTGTAAATGGGGAACCTGCTCCTGTGGCAGTGGCCATCTGCTGTGAACCGGCCGTCCACATGGCCACGTCAGCCGCTCTACCCAAGGGGATCGACGAAGTTACGGCAGCCGGAGGCCTTAAGGGTGCTCCCGTCGAGATGGTTCGGGCCCAGACGTCCGATTTGCTGGTGCCCGCACAGGCGGAAATTGTGGTGGAAGGAGAAATCGATCCTACCGGTCGAATGAAGGAGGACGCCTTTGGAGAGTTTGCCGGCTACATGGGTCCCGTCGGGGATCGGCCGTTTTTTGATGTTCAGTGCATCACTCACCGAAAGGATCCCATCTACTATGGCTACATCAGCCAACATCCGCCCAGTGAAAGTACCCTGATCCAGGGTCAGGCCAACGAGTGTGTCATTCATAAGCTGCTGGTTGACGATTGGTCGGAGCCCACGGTCCTGGATGTGGCGTTGACTCAGACCCATGGGGGTTTGCTCGGGAATATCGTGATTCAGATGGATCCCACCTATCCGGGACATGCCAAGAGGGTGGGCCGCCTTGTGGCCGAGATGGGTGTCTTTTTCAAGACCGTCATGGTGGTGAATTCCGATATTGATATTCGCCACCAGCAACATTTGGATTGGATGATGAACGCCCGCGTTAATCCGGAGCGGGATCTGGTAATCATCAAGGACGTTTACCAAATCTACGACCCCTCCGCGCAGGATGGTATGGGGTCCAAGCTGGTCATTGACGCCACCGAGTCGGGTCCTGAACCGGATCTGTCCCTCCCGCCCAAGGAGTTTCTGTACAAGGGTTATGAGAGCTGGAAAGAGGCGGGATTGCCTGATTTTGAGCCGCCTCACTGGATGGAGCGACTACTGGATTACCATGCCCAGCGGATGGAAGCGCGGGAGAAAGAGGAAGAGTAACCCCCCTTCCTGTTCATGATTACCCAGATCCTGCTGGCCGCCGGCCTTTCCGTCAGGATGAAAAGCTCCAAACCTCTCCTGGAGTTTGGAGGGATTCCACTTCTCTCACGGCTTCTTGAAGAGTGTCGGCACTCCCTGGTGGACGCGGTGGTGGTGGTTTTAGGGCATGAAAAAACGAGGGTTCTGGAGCAAGTCGATTTTTCGGGTGTCCAGATAGTGGAAAATCCAAACTACAAATCAGGACAGACCAGCTCTTTTCAGAGTGCCCTTGAAGTAATGGATCCGGGAACGGAAGCTTTTTTGAACCTTCCCGTGGACCATCCCCTGGTGA
>CBDUTA010000113.1:0-9802 GCA_965369785.1 uncultured bacterium | reverse complement strand
GCTCTTTTGCCAACCCCCCTTGTACTTTTCCTGATCCTCCCATCGGGTGGGATAGCCCGTCCCCGGCTTGGTCTCGACGTTGTTCCACCACATGTATTCGGTGCCTTTGCGATCGGTCCACACGTTCTTGCAGGCGACGCTGCAGGTGTGGCAGCCGATACACTTGTCGAGATGAAAAACCATTGAGATCTGCGATCTAATATCCATGTCGATAATCTCCCCTGCTTATTACCAATTCAGGGTCGTCAGCTTCCTCACCAGAATGTGGGTGTCTCGGTTGCTGCCCGTCGGCCCCCAGTAATTGAAATGGAAGGTGAACTGTCCGTAGCCCCCGACCATCAGATTGGGCTTCAGGCGTGTTCGGGTCAGACTGTTGTGCCCACCCGCCCGGCGATTGCCTCTCAAGGGTGACTTGGGAACGGACAGGGTCCGCTCGGGGGAGTGGTATTGAATACAGATACCCCGGGGAATGCGGGCACTCACGCAGGCTCGGGTCACGACCACGCCGTGGTCATTGAAGATCTCCACCCAGTCGTTGTCTTCGATCTCCAACTCCTGGGCATCCTTGTGATTCATCCAGAAGGGCTCCACTCCCCGGGAGAGGGTGGTCATTCTGTGGTTGTCACCGTAGGTGGAGTGAATGTGCCACTTTCCGTGCGGGGTCAGGTAGTTGAGCATCATCGACTTGGTCTCTTTCTCGGTGAAGACCAGGTCCGCGTACTGGGCCGGAGTCGGCTTGGGTTTGTAGGTGGGTAGATGCTCACCGAACTCCAGATAGCCAGGATGATCCAGATAAAGCTGCTGCCGGCCCGTCAGGGTGCGCCAGGGAACCATCTTTTCCACGTTGTAGGTGAAGGGGGAATAGGCCCTCCCGCCCGTCATCAGCCCTGACCACATGGGACTATTGAGAAACCGTCGGGGTTGAGCCTGGATGTCCTTGAAGGAGACCCTTCGAGTTCGGTCCTTCTCGGCCAGATCCGCCAGGGGCAGGCCGACTTTCTCCTCCATGTTCTTGTAGGAGCGATAGGCCAGCTCCCCATTGGTGACGGTGGCCAGAGAGAGCACCAGGTTGCAGGCATCCTCCGCCTCTTTTAACGAAGGGTAGATCTGGCCGTCCAACTCCTCGGTGGGGCCGGTCTCCAATAACTCGTCATAAAAGTCATCGATGGCGTAATGGGTCCCGTGAGCTCCCAGTCCGCCCTTGCGCGCCAGAGGCCCAAAACTAATGAAGCGCTGATAGAGGTTCTTGTAATCCCGATAGACCAGCCCGATACCGGGCATGGTCTTCCCCGGAATGGCTTCCACCTCTCCGTTGATCCAGTCCTTCATCTCCGGCTGTGCGATCTCAGCCGGGGTGTCGTGGGCCAGGGGCCAGGTGATGACGTCGGGAACCGGTTCGGGGAAATGTTTCTCCGCCATCTCCGAGATCTTCTTGGCCAGCAGCTTGAAAATGTCCCAGTCACTCTTGGATTCCCAGCAGGGCGGAACGGCTGGAGAGAGAGGGTGAATGAAGCTGTGCATGTCGGTGGAGTTCAGATCGGCCTTCTCGTACCAGGTGGCTGCGGGAAGCACGATATCGGAATAGAGGGCCGAGGTGTCCATGCGAAAGTTGAGATCCACCACCAGATCCATCTTTCCCTGAGGGACCTTGTCGTGCCAGGTGACCTCTTTCACTTCACCCTTTGCGAACTCGCTATCGGCCACCGCGTTGTCATGAGTACCCAGGTAATGCTTCAGGAAATATTCGTGTCCCTTGGCACTGGACATCAGGGCGTTGCCCCGCCAGATGAACCAGACACGAGGCCAGTTCTCCGGGGCATCGGGATCTTCTACCGAGAATTTCAGCTTCCGGCTCTTGAGTTGCTCCACCACGTACTCGACGACATCCTTCTCCTCCTCGGAGCCGGTGGCGCGCATGGCCTCCCGGGCCAGATCGATGGGATTCTTCTGGAACTGAGGATAAAAGGGCAGCCAGCCGTTGCGGACGGCCCGGATCTGGGTATCCATGGTGTGGCCCGAGGCCAGTGAGCCCTCAGGTTGGTCGGGCGGCACCGTGTGGTAGTCGGTGAAGGCTTTCTCGTAGCGCCACTGATCGGTATTGACGTAGTGCCAGCTGGGTGCATTTTGCAAACGTGGCGTGCCTATCCAATCCCGGCCGAAGGCCAGGGAGGACCATGGTTCCATAGGTGCCAGCTTCTCCTGCCCCACGTAGTGAGCCAACCCACCGCCGTTCACACCGATGCACCCACTGAAGATCAGAGCATGGATGGCGGCCCGGTACATTAAATTCGCGTGATACCAGTGGTTGATCCCGGCGCCGATGATGACGGTGCATTTCCCGTTGGTGTGTTTGGCCGTGACACCCCACTGACGGGCGAAACGGATCAGATCTTCCCGGGAAAGACCGGTGTATCGCTCCGACCAGGCCGGGGTGTAAGGAGCATCCTTGTCGTCGTAACTCTCCGGATAGTCTCCAATACACCCTCGGGGAACCCCGTACTGAGCCATCAGAAGGTCGTAGACGGTGGTCACCACGACCTTCCCGTCGCTGGTTTCAATTTCTCTAGTGGGGACTCCCCGGGTGAGGCTCCTGGCTTCCCCGAAATCGTCCAGTTGAACCAATACCTCCTCCGTGCCCGACTCCAGAAAGCTCAGCTGGGGATCGATCTCACTTCCGTCGACACCATCCTTCAACACGAGGTTCCATTTCCCCTTCTCCTTGCCCCAGCGATGTCCCACGCCACCCATCGGCATCTTGGGGGTACCTTCGCCGCTGTCCCACATCAAGAACTTCCACTTCCCGTTCTCCTGGTCGGCATACTTAGTCAGGCGGTCGGCACGAAGCAGCTGTCCGGGCTTGTACACTTCACCTTCCTTCTTCAGCTCCACCAGGAAAGGAGAGTCGGTGTACTTCTTGGCATAATCAATGAAGTAGGGCGTCTGCTGTTCGTGGTGAAACTCCTTCAGGAGCACATGATTGACCGCCATCCACCAGGCGCCGTCCTGACCGGCGTTGATCGACATCCATTCATCCGCGTACTTGGCCACCTGATTGAAGTCGGGTGAGAACACGAACATCTTGGTCCCGTTGTGCCGGGCCTCGGCGGCGAAATGGCAGTCGGGGGTCCGGGTCATGTTGAGGTTGGAACCCATCACCGCCAGCAGCTTGGCGTTGTACCAGTCGGCCGACTCCTGAACGTCGGTCTGCTCGCCCCAGGTCTCAGGGGAGGCATTGGGCAAATCGCAGTACCAATCGTAAAAGGAGAGGGAGGTCCCACCCATCAACTGCAGCATACGGGCTCCCGCCGCATAACTGATCATGGACATGGCGGGAATGGGGGAGAATCCGGCGATGCGGTCAGGACCATGCTTCTTGATGGTATAGAGGTTGGCCGCGGCGATGATCTCCAGAACATCATCCCAGGTAGCTCGGCGAAATCCTCCTTTTCCTCTGGCCTTCTGCCAACGTTTCCGGCTGGTAGGGTTCTCGACCAGGGAAGCCCAGGCCTCCACCGGGTCCGAGTACTCGGCTCGGGCCTTTTTCCAGAGATCCATCATGGCCCCTCGAATGTAGGGGTACTTGACTCGAAGCGGGCTGTACAGGTACCAGGAAAAGGAGATGCCGCGCTGGCATCCTCGCGGTTCATAGGGGGGCAATCCCGACTCCAGTGCCGGATAATCCAGCCCCTGCATTTCCCAGGTGACAATTCCGTCCTTCACATGGATGTTCCAGGTACATCCTCCCGTGCAGTTCACCCCGTGAGTACTTCGCACGACCTTGTCGTATTGCCAGCGGTTTCGATAGAACTGCTCCCAACTCCTCTGCTCGGGTTTAACGTCGTCCCTGATCCACGAAATACTCATGATTCCCTTCCTCTGACTAAAAATTTTCGAACCCCCGTAAAACGTCTGTTCCAGATTCGATCAAACAGGGCCAACAACACGGCGGCCCCTGCCATTCCAAAAAGCAGAAAATTCACCATCGCTGCCTGATTCTCCGGTCCGTCGCTCTCGGTTTCTTCTTTCAGAAAGGCCACCAGGGCGATGATCTCCTCCTCTTCCAGGGGATGCTCTTGAAAAATGGGCCGCATGGTGGCACTGGGAACAGCACCTAACCAGGGAATCAGTCCCTGACGCCCTCCCAGCCTGCCATAAGCGTGGGTGAGGTCGGGACCCAAACGTCCCCCTCCCAGGCTTCCCAGGCCACTGACGGTATGACATGCGATGCAAGCCGGTGCTCCGTTTTTAGAAAGGCGCACACCCACAAACAACTCCCTTCCCTGCTCCGCCTCCTCGGGGCTCAGGGGCCGCTCGGTCGGCTCCTCGGGGCTCAAGGATTGTTCCAGCTGCGACTGGGCGTCGATAAAATCCAGCAGTTGGTGGGCCCGGGCCTCGTTCATGCCCGGGGTGGGAGACATCATCGCTCCCCGCGCTGCTCGCTGAAGCTCCAGCGCATAGGGATCGCCCCCGAGCAGAACACCCACCGGATCCATCATCCAATCCACCAGCCACTCTCTGCTCTGCCTTTCTGACAGTCCTTTCAGGTCAGGGCCAAGCAGAGGTCCTCCCCCGATGGTGTGACAGCCCGAACAGTTGGTGGCGAAGTCGTCCTCCACGGCCTGTCCTGCAATCGTCCCCGTGGATGCCGTTGCCGACACCCAGAGAAGACCCATCCACACAACCGAAGAGAAAATCCAAGACCACGAATCTCTTTGCTTATTTCCTATCATCGATCTTTTCCTGGTTGGGATTTGCCTACCGGTTTTAGACATCTCTAGCTTCTTCCTTTCCGGAACAGATATGGGGTGCTCGAGCGATGTCCGCCAAAGTGGTGGAGTTCAGGAAGTCCAAGTAGACGCTTTGTACCCTCTCCCAACCCTGGTGGGTGCTGCAGGGTTGCTCGGTCGAACAATTCGATCGACCATCAAGAAGACACATCTTTTCGCTTTGAGAGCCTTCGAAGAGTTCCACGATCTCGATGAGCCGGACATCCTCGGGAGGCCTGCCCAAACGATACCCACCACCGGTTCCCCGGGTGGTCTGGACGATCCCCTCGTTTCTGAGGGAAAGAAGAATCTTGGATAAGTAGTTACTGGGAACATCCGTCTGGTCCGCCAAATCTCTTCCCAACACCAGCTCCTTCTGAAAATCCCGGGCCAACTTGCTCAACGCCCTCAATGCATATCTACTCGTAATTGACAACATTCTTGACTTCTGCATCCACAAGGCAACTTATGTGCCAGTCCAACCTCACAAGCCTGTATCCCAGTGGCTTTGGGGGTAAGCGGACTGAGTCGATCGATCACGGCCCAACCCACCCAACCCACTCCGGGTTATTTCACCCACCCAGTCGTGGCATATCCCCCCCCCAGGCAGGTAAGGTGAAAAAGGGGGAAAGGGTCTTGGGGGGGCAACCCGTGTGGGCAAGAGCAGGCCACAAACTCCATCCTTGAGGACTTGTCCTCACTCACTCATCCCGCCCTGCTCTCAGCAACAGACACCAGTCCCGCTGAACCTGGAGAGATGAATTACACGATGGATTTCAAGAGGTTGAAATGGCGGGGCCGACGAGACTCGAACTCGCGACCTCCGGCGTGACAGGCCGGCGTTCTAACCAACTGAACTACGGCCCCGCATGGTCGTGCTTTCGTGCAGTTGTGAGGATGCATTATAAAGTAAACCCCACTTTGGGGCAACGGAGCGGTGGGACCTCACCCATACGAAAGCACGAATTCACGAATTCACGAGAGCTCGACTTCCTCCAGGTACTCCGGAATCACGATCTTGGAAGTGATCACCTTTTCCAGTTTGCTTTTCAGGCCCTCTTGGGCTTTCAGTTCCCCATGAACCAGAAAAATCTGCGAGGGAGGGTGTTTCATATGACTCACCCACTCCAGAATCTCCTCGGAATCGGCATGGGCCGACAAACCGTCCAGCGACTCAATCCGAGCCTTTACCGTTATCCGCTTTCCATGGATTTTGACCTCTTCTTTTCCTTCGGAAATGAGCCGACCCAACGAACCCTCCGGCTGGTAACCCACAAACAGCACGGTGTTGCGGGGATCGGAAAGGCGACTCTTGAGGTGATGGAGAATGCGACCTCCGGCCAGATTTCCGCTGGCCGAGATAATGACACAGGGGTCCTTAAACTGGTTTAAGGCCTTGGATTCTTCCGTCGACTTCACCATGCGTACGCTGCCCGTCTCCAGAACACAAGCCTCCGCCATCAGACTCTCCATTTCAAAGTCGTGCTCATCCAAATGACTGCAGTAGACGGAAACCGCACTGACCGCCATCGGGCTATCCAAAAAGATCGGCAACACCGGTATTCTCCCCGCCTCCTCCAGTTGACGAAGAAAATAGAGAACATTTTGGCTTCTTCCGACGGCAAAGGCGGGAATAATCAGACTTCCCCCACTTTGAACCACTTGCTCAATCAGAGTCTGCAAATAAGACAGGATATCGTGCTTCTCATGAACCCGATCGCCGTAAGTGGACTCGAGAATCAAGTAGTCTGCTCGATCGATGGTCTCCGGATCCTTGATCACCGGTTGATGGGATCTGCCCAGATCGCCCGTCGTGCATAAAATGGTCTCGGCTCCTTTTCCCTTATAGTTCAATCGAATGATGGCCGAACCCAGAATGTGACCGGCGTGCAGATACTCGAAGCTCAAGCCGTCCGACAGCCGGCTCAGCTGATGATAGGGCACCGTTTTCAAGTGCTTGAGAACCTCTCGTGCCTCGGCTTCCGTGTACAAAGGCAGGGCGGGATGGTGACGAGAGTACTTCTTCTTATTGGCAAAGGCGGCATCCCGCTCCTGCAGATAACCCGAATCCGGCAAAAGAAGCGAGAGGAGATCAGCGGTTGCAGAAGTACAGTAGACCGGTCCCCCGAAACCTTCCTTGATCAAACGGGGGAGATACCCCGAATGATCGATATGGGCATGGGTGAGAATAACTCCATCCAGATCTTCAGGAGGGGTCGGAAAGGGCTTCCAGTTTCGCTCTTTCAGAGCCCTCCCACCTTGAAAAAGTCCGCAGTCGATCAGCAGACGTTTCCCGTCGATGTGCAGAAGAAAGCGGGATCCGGTGACCGTTTGAGCCGCACCTAGAAATTGCAGGGTAAACATACTCGGAGATTATTGCCCAAATATCCCGCTGGGAGCTTCAGTTTGACAGCAGGAATTGAGGAATGACAGTATACTTTCCGGGCCACACATATTTGAGAGTTACTATAGAAAAGGAGACCATCCGTGAGCAAACCGATAGCACTTGAAATTATTTATTGCGACGATTGACACTACACCCCAAGAGCCGCCTGGATGGCGCTAGAATTGCTCAGTCACTATCGTAAAGACCTCTCCGAACTGAAACTCATTCCCGCCGGAGGAGGTGCATTTGAAGTCAGTGTCAACGGAAAACTTGTTTTTTCTAAATTGAGTGAGGGTCGTTTTCCGGAAGTGAAGGAGCTCAAACAGCTTATTGAGTAGAGGGTTAGCCCGTAATCCGGGCTAGAAAAAGGCTAGAGCTACTGCTCCTGCAGATTGAATTGCAGCCGCTTGCGAATGGCGTTGGAATCGACGTCGGCCAACCTGCACCAGTAGGGGAATCCATCATCATCGCTGCTGATCCATTCTATGGCCTTCCGCTTGAGAAGACGGTAGTCTTCCCGAGAGGTTTCCTTGACGCTGAAGAGATCAAGCACGGCTTCATGCCAGGCTTGACGCAGAATGGCCACCGCCAAATTTTTCTCTGACCGGAAGTCCAGCTGATTGCTGGCCCTATTGGTTCTCGGGGCTAATCTCCTCATTCGCACGGGCGCTATCATAACATAGATTGGGACTGTTTCTGGAAAATATTTTCTTACCCCGCCCTGGCCCGCTCGGATCTCAATTATGAGATACTTTATTCAGACCCCACAACGTAAATCATTATGGTTCAGGAGAAGAAGTTCCGCTACATTATCGATCAGGAGACTGAACTTCGGTTATTGGAAGAAGAACACACGGAGACACTCTTTGCTCTGACCGATGAAAACCGAGAGTATCTTCAGCAATGGCTCTCCTGGGTCAACAATATCGAAGCGCCTGCCGATATCGGCAGATATATCCGCTCTTCCTCCAGGCAATTTGAAGAGGATAAGGGTTTTCAGGCAGGCATCTGGTTTCGAGGCAACCTGGCAGGAATCATCGGTTACCAAAACCTGGACTGGGTGAACCGATCAACCACCGTCGGCTACTGGGTCGGAGCCTCCTTCCAGGGCAACGGGTTGGCCACCAAAGCCTGCGGCGCCCTGGTGGACTGGGCCTTTCGAGAGTGGCGATTGAACCGCCTGGAAGTCCGCTGTGCTACAGAGAACTATCGCAGTCGTGCCGTCCCGGAAAGGCTGGGGTTCAGCCAGGAGGGAATCATACGTCAGGGAGAGTGGTTATACGACCATTTCGTTGACCTGGTGATCTACGGTGTGGTGGCCAGGGATTGGCCCAAAATCAGTTCAAGGCTGAGGGAAGTAAGTTCCCTGTGCCGTAACCTGTGAGCTCAACATAACCCTGACCCAACCTCTCGCCGCTGGAACCCAGGACCGTGACCGCTCCTTCCCAATAATAGAGATCCGGTAGGATACGGCTGCGGTTCTCCTGATAGGCCAACTGGGGAACGATCTCCAGTTCGAGATTCTCCCGGACCAGCGTGATCCTCCAACGGGAAGGGTATTGAGTACCGGTTTCAGAACTTTTCCAGGTCTGGGTGCTTTGGATCCTCCAATCCTCCGGTTTCAAATATTGGACCTCTCCTGTCTCCGAGACCACTGTCCCCCGAGCAAAGTCCGTTGCTCCGGCCCTGTTTCGCAAGTGGTAGAACATGACTTCTCGTCCATCCTCCAACTGCAGGCTGAACCAGTCCCAGCCCACCTGGTTTTCAGCCAGTTGATTGGACCCGAACTCCTTGTCCATCCAGCTCTCCCCCTCCACCTGAAAGGTCTCTCCATCCACAGAGAGACTGCCTTGGGTCACAAGCCGGGTGAAGCTGTAGTAGTGGCTGGCCGCCCTGGAATCTTCTCCCTTGCGACTGTAACCATTGGGCCCTTGGAAGACCAGAGGCTTTAAGGGATGGGTCGAGAGCTGGAAAGCGATGCCTTGGACCTGGTCCTGCATTTCAAAGTCAAACCCTTCGCCGTTCCAGTGAAGCGTCCAGGTACCGGCAGTCCCGGCAGGGGCTCGACTCCAGGCAATCAGCGATTCAGGATAAGACCCGAAACCTCCCAAAAAGGGAACTTCTCGGTAAAAAGTTTCGCTGAAAAAGTGCCGCTTCCCCTGCAAGTCGCTTATGGCAGCATGTCCCATGATCAGGTTGCCAGTAGCCCACTGGGATTCCAGTGGAGGGCGCTGGGGCCGAAGACCGATGCGGAACAATGTAAACTGGTAGCCGAAACGACGTTCAGGGTTCTCTCGTGAACTCAGGTGGCCGGTGAAATACCACCACTCGTTTCGATATCCGGATCGAGCCCAGTGATCCTGGGGAAAAGACCAGGAATACTCCGGCTGGGCAGACTGCCACTCCAACTCAGAGGCAATCACCGGAAAAACGAAAAGCAGAGAGAGCAGAAGAGTTGCTTTACTAAAGGTCATCTCGACTCAATTCCGCAGCAGGAGTCTCGCTGGCCCGAAAGGCCGGATAAAGACTGGCCAAGAGGGACGCCGTCAGGATCGTCGCCGATTGCTGCAGGACGGACCAACCCGGCCAGTATACCTGGATGGTCCATCCAAAATAGGTGCGATTGATGACGAAAATCACAATCCCGGCC
>CBDUTA010000112.1:0-9889 GCA_965369785.1 uncultured bacterium | reverse complement strand
GGTGACCAGCGGCAGCTTTGCACCCTCCCTGAAAAAGAGTGTGGGCTTGGTTTATCTCCCCATCGAATATGCCGGGATCGGTCAGCCGCTGGAGGTGGAGATTCGCGGAAAACGGGTTCAGGCCAAGGTGGTCGAAACGCCCTTCTATGCGCGCTGACGCGCGCGTTCCAAGTTTCAGCTTTCAGGTCCTGCTGTCTCCTGTCCTATGGTCTGCGGTCTGGGCGCACTTCGTGCGTTCGTGACTTCGTGACTTCGTGACTTCGTGCCGGTCAGGAGGTCTGGAGTCGAATCGCGCTTCGCGCGCGTTCCAGGTTCCAGGTTTCAAGTTTTGAATTTAGGATTTGGAGTTTTGAATTTCAGCCGGTCTGCCGGCTGGTGTCAGTTGTCTGTTGTCAGCCGTCTGCGTCTTCAGGCTACATGTTTTCCGACGTTTCCTGAATCTTCCGGTGGCGAAACTTGAGGACATAGTCACCTTCGAACAGGTCGATCTCCTCCTCCAACTCGAAGCCCGCATTGAGAATCTCGTCGGTGAAGGTGCCTTTGCCGGCTCGCACCATCCTCATCCGCCCTTCCGAGGTAAAACCTTTGATGCGCTCGGCATCGATCAGCAGAAAGAGGCCATCCGGTCGCAGCGCCTTCTTAATCTCGGCCAGCATTTCATAGGGATACTCGAAATGATGATAGGAATGGGCAATAAAAACCACATCTACCGAGTCTTCGGTCAGCTTCGGTGACCGGGGATCACCGAGCACAGCCTTGACGTTCTCCAGCCCCATCTCTCTGGACGTCTTCGCGATGTGATCCACGAAGGATTTGGAAATGTCCACCGCATACACAATGCCGCCCGGTTGCACCTTCTGTGCCATCAGACGAGAGAAAAACCCGCTGCCGGAGCCGATGTCGGCCACATTCATTCCCGGCTTCAAGTTCATCAGATCGAGGATCTCAAAGCGCTTGGCGTAGGAGTCCCGACCTTCTCGCTCGAAGCGCTCAACCCATTGCTTGACATCCGGATCGGCGAAACTTTCATTCAGTTCCTTGGCCCGCTCCGTGATTTGGGGAGGCTCGGTCTGACCGCCCTGAGCGTGACCGAAAGTCACGAAAGCACTCGTGAGCAGAAAGAGGGCTACAAACTGGACCGGAAAGAATTTGGAATAGTGGAGGTAAGTCATGTTCCTCTCCTCACCGAAGGGCTCGGTTTCTTAGGCAGCTGGCCAGCTACCGGTAAACGACCTGTTGAAATTGAGTTTCGACCTGAGATTAGCAGATCCCTGGATCGAAGGAAAGAAGAGGATCCTTGGAACCCAAGAGGCTCAACACCTTCACAGGAAAGTTCGTCCCACCCAATCTCCAACTGCGTGAGTGATCGCCACAACGAGGCAGGCGATCAAAAGATGCTCGACGATGACTTTTCCAGGGTGTCTTCCCTGAGCCTTGGCAAGGCGGTAACTCAGCACTGCTAGTACGACTCCGCCCCAGATGATACTTACCATGATCGCCCGGGCAAGTGGGAGAGTGAGGACAGGAATTAGAAAGCTCCCTGCCATGAGTAATTTCGCAACCAGCGTCGCTGCGGTTGCCGCCCAGATCTGGTCCGTTGTGTGGACGTTTTCAGACTCTTCATGCACATGGATTCCCAGGGCATCAGAGAAAGCGTCCGCAATCGCAATGGTGATGATTGCTCCCACGATCACCGCAGTCGAATGAGTACCGGAATGAAGTCCAACCATCACACCCAAGGTCGTGATGACACCGGATGTCAGACCGAAATTCAGACCTGTTTGAAAGGCTTCACTCACATTCATCGTTGCACAGGACACCAGCCGGCTTCAGGAGTCATCGGTATGACATACAACGTTCTTTTTCGAACCAACCTTCAGGAACGGCGATAGCTCACAAAGGCTATTCGACTCCACTTCTACCACCCAATCGCCTGCTTCGGGCACCTTCCACGTCTGACCTTCCAGGTTTTGCCATCTCTTGTTTTCTGACTTTTTGTCATTGAAAAAACTTCTGTCCCCTTTTAGGCATTTTCGCATTTCTGAACGGTTGAGGCTAGAATATCCCCACCATGAAACCAGCACATACTTACTACAAAGATTTAAGAGAATTCATTCAAACCCTTGAGGAAACAGGTAAACTCGTTCGCGTTCGGAAGGAGATGAACAAGGATACGGAGCTTCATCCTTTAGTTCGCTGGCAGTTCAGAGGATTAGAGGAGAAGGACCGAAAGGCATTTTTGTTTGAGAAGGTTACGGATTCAAAAAACAGGAAATATCAGGGATCGGTTCTGATTGGTGGCCTTGCGGGTTCCGCCGATATCTATTGCCTGGGCCTGAAATGCAAGCCGGATGAGATTACCGACCGGTGGCTGCATGCTATGGATCATCCTATCGAGCCCGTGTTGGTCGATACCGGTCCCGTCCAGGAAGAGATTCACACGGGTTCAGAGCTTCTCTGTCACGGTGGCTTTACTGAGTTCCCCATCCCCATCTCCACTCCCGGCTTCGATAATGGCCCTTACATTACCGGGGGGCACTGGATCACCAAGGATCCAGAAACCGGACGGCGCAACGTTGGCAACTATCGTGGCCTGATCCGGGGCCCGGGACTCAGTGGCCTGATGAT
This sequence comes from uncultured bacterium, assembly GCA_965369785.1. GTDB lineage: Bacteria > Acidobacteriota > UBA6911 > RPQK01 > JADFOI01 > JADFOI01. The sequence goes on along the minus strand of CBDUTA010000112.1, from coordinate 7,261 downwards.
TGGAACACCCCAGGATCTTTCCAGCCACTGGGAAAAGTGCAGGCAGCAGGGAAAGCCTCTTGAAGTGGCCGTGGCGGTGGGAGCAGTGCCTGCCGTTTCCTATGCCGCCACCCAGAAGGTTCCTCCGACCATGGATGAACTGGCTCTGGCGGGCGGTCTGATCGAAGAGCCTATTCAGCTGGTCAAGTGTCAGACCGTCGATCTGGAGGTTCCTGCCAGCTCCGAAATTGTTTTTGAAGGAATCATCCCCACCTCTTACCTGGAGGAGGAAGGTCCATTCGGAGAGTCGATGGGGGTTGTAGACCCCCGAACGCTGAGCCCTGTTTTTAAACTCACCTGTGTCACCCACAGAAAAAGTCCTGTTTGGGTGTCGATCATCAGCCAGGTCACACCTAGCGAAAGTTCCAAGATCAAAGCGATGGGGATGTCCACTCTGATTTACCGCTACCTTCATCAGAAGGGTTTTTCCAGCGTGCTGGAGGTTTCGCTGACCGAGGCGCTGGTGAACCTGCGCCCCTATGTGGTGGTGCGAATGAAAAAGAAGGATCATCAGGAACCCTGGGGAGTCATGCAGGCCGTGTTGGATTACGGAGATCGTGTCGGTAAACTGGTCGTTGTGGTGGATGAGGACATTAACCCCTCTGATCCTGTTGCCGTACTTTGGGCGATCACCCATCGCTCCCAGCCTCACCAAGACACCAAGATTGTGGGCAATCGACCCTTCGGTGCCACCCCCATCGGAATGGTCACCAACTATCCGGGAAGCCGCTACGATAGTGAGGAATCCTCTCTGCTCATCGACGCCACACGGAAGTCTGATTTTCCTCCCCTCTCCCTGCCCCGAAAGGAATATATGGAACGGGCAAGAGTCATCTGGGAGGAATTGGGTCTTCCCGAGCTCAAGCCGAAGGAGCCCTGGCACGGCTACGACCTCGGGTTTTGGCCGGAAGACTTGGAAAAAGAGGCCCAAAGGGCCGTTGCAGGCGACTACGATCGGCTGGAAGGAACACTCAAAGAGACCCGGGTTGAGGTTGGGGAAGGTGAGACACTGGGTTCACTGCGAGCCGAATGGGGAAAAACCCACACGGGTCGGACAGACTAGCGCTAGGGTTCAGGTGCTTAAAAATCGAACGAATGGGTCACCTTCAGCAGCACGGACCAGTCCGTTCTCACTGCGTCACTGGTCCTATTGAAAACCAGAAACACATCATCTCCGGGCCTGTAAATGTAATTCAGGCGAACGTTCAGATTATACAGATCCTCAGAACTGTCAAATTGCAGGGTGGTCGTGGTCAACCACACGTTGCTGAAGTTATACCGAAAGATACTGTTGACGAGATGAGTGGTGAGTTGTCCCTGAGGAAGCGAGATATCATCGAAGTCATACTCGATCCTGATGCTCAGCCTATCGCTGATAAGGAAGTTGGGATTAAATGTTATGGCAAAGCGGTCTCCCCCCCAGAACTCCTCCCACCGAATGCGCAGAAAGGTGGACAAGCGTCTCCCTCTGAAAGTCCTGAATCGGTACTCATACTGGTTGTTTCGATACACACCGGGAGGAAGACGCAGCTTCCCACGTAAAAGGAAGGGCTGGGTGATGCTCTCCAGATTCTTACCAAAATCCACCATCGAACGGTCTCCACTCTCCCACTCGACACCGAGTGTCATCTTCTGGTCTCGAGTCTCCAATTCTCCCGCTTGATTGTCGATGTAGGAGAGGAACGCACCCAGTGTGGTTCTTCGAATCCATTCGAAGTCGGGTCTTGGGTGAATGGAAACCTCTCCAAGGGTTTGCTTCATGTCTTTTCGGGGCACAAAGCCCATCTCCGCTTCAAAGTTTCGCTGAATCGTCTGATGTTCAACGTTGGCGTTGAAAAAGTCGCTTTCCCAGGTGATCTTTGCAGGACGGAAAGTCCAAGTGTCCTCATTCACATCGGGACTCCAGGAGTGAACAAGGAATGAGTTAACGCTGAGATGGTCGAAGAAAACAAGCTCCGAGTCCAGGGCAGCCGTTCGGTTGTAGTCGCTGCTCCCACCCGACTGCAGATTGGTCACCATACCGCCGACGAAGGATCTCCCGAAGATTCGCTTGACGCGACCGACTGTGTAGTTGCGTCTTGGTTCTAGACCAGATTCCTGGGTCTGGGCATTGAGAAGGCCCAATTCAAATCTTCCCGCCTTCCCGGTCAGACGCCCCCCGAAGAGGATGGGAACCTTCTCCCGAACCTCGGTCAGGCCGATCCGCCGGGAATGAAACAGCCTCAGTTCCGGCACATCCCCTCCAGGGCCAAAATCAAACACCCCGGCATCCTCCAAAAAGAACTCACGCTTTTCGGGGAAAAAAAGGGGGAAACGGGTGAGGTTGATCTGGGGATCGTCCACTTCGGTTTCGGCAAAATCCGGATTCACCGTTAGATCCAGGGTCAGGTTGGGAGAGAGACGATACTTGAAGTCTTCCAGTCCGATGTCGGACTCATTGTGGGTTGAGGCGCCGCCAAGCTCCGGAAGACTTCGTTTCAGACCCAAAAGAACGTAAGGTTTGATTCTGTAGGTAAACCCTCTGGGAATCTGCCGCAGACCCTCCAGGAGACCCGCCTGGGAGACTTGCTCGAAGGTAAAGTCTCGCCGATAGTTGCTCCAGGCCACTTCCTCATTCTTTCGTTTGATATTTCTTCGGAAATCGATTCCCCAGACCTGTTCCTCTGCAGAGGGCATGCGGAGCACGCCGAAGGGAATACGAACCTCGGCCACCCAGCCCTCTTCTCCAATGGCTGTGACCACCTCCCAGCGTTCGTCCCATTCGGGGGAAGTTCGGCCCCCTTCATCCGTAATCCAGGAATCAAAGCGAGCGCCCAGAGGATTCATCTCAAACCAAAAGGCGTTGCGATGGCTGAGGAAGGTGTCCACGATGATAGCGAAGCTGTCGTCAAATTCCAGGTCGGCGTCTCGAGCCCGCTGGGTGGCGATGATCCGATCCGGTTCCGAGTCATAACAGGTGACACCGAAAAAAATGGCAGTATCCGAGTAAAGGATCCGTACTTCGGTCTGCTCCGTGGCTGGGGTTCCCTCCTGAGGGTTGCGTTGACGAAACTGCCCAACTGGTGAGGCTTCCTGCCAGACCGGCTCATCAAGCACACCATCTAAAACCGGTTCCTGTGCGACCCGGACCGCCCGTATAGAAGGAGGATCGGCCTCCTGTGCCAAAAGGGGACTCATCAAAAGAACAGCAACCGCCGCTTGCTTAGCCTGAACAAGTAATCGCAAATTGAATCCTCTTCTCCTCTTGGTGCTCTTGAAAAGGCTCCATTTCTACCAAAGAACTTCCCCAACGACAAGAACGGCCATGATTGAACCGGGTTCAACCCAAGGGCTGGCTCAAGGCGGTTGACGACGAAGGATATCCGAATCTCTGGTACTACACCCGCGACTGCTGAGGAGAATCAATCGCATTGCTTTCCACTCCCTGTAGGCTTATCATTTAGGAAAAGTCCGTTCTGTAGTTCCAGGGAGGGGGCGTTCATGAGGATAAAAAGAAATTCGTATACAAGACTACCGGAGGCCAGCACCGCTGTGTGTTTGACCCTCTGGCTAGCCGCGATGAGTGCCTGCCAACTCAGCGGAGACGCCATCCAGATCGACAGCGACGACCTGGGCGGAGTGGTCACCAGTGAGGAGGGACCGGAAGCGGGGGTCTGGGTCATCGCGGAAACGACCGACTTGCCTACCAAGTTCGTCAAGATCGTGGTCACCGACGACCAGGGTCACTATGTCGTCCCCGATCTTCCCACAGCCAACTACGACGTGTGGGTGCGCGGCTACGGGCTGGTGGATTCCCCGAAGGTGCAAACCGCGCCAGGTAAGATACTGAACCTGACCGCGGTCGAGGCGCCAGACCCGCGCGCCGCCGCAGAGTACTACCCGGCCGGATACTGGTTCTCCCTGATCCAGGTGCCGTACAAGGACGAATTTCCGGGTACGGGTCCCCAGGGTAATGGCATCTCGCCCAACATGGAAAGTCAGGCCCAGTGGATCAGGACCCTGAAGTCGGGTGGCTGCATGGCCTGTCATCAACTGGGCAACAAGGCCACGAGGGAAATTCCCGCCGAGCTTGGTGAATTCGACTCCCTGGAGGCCGCCTGGGACCGACGCATCCAGTCCGGACAGGCAGGTGGAAATATGGTGAGAGGGCTCAACGGGCTGGGCCGGCAGCGGGCTTTGAAGATGTTCGCGGACTGGACCGAAAGGATCACCGCCGGGGAGTTACCGCCGGCACCGCCGAGACCCCAGGGCCTGGAGCGCAACGTCGTCATCACCCAGTGGGACTGGGCCGATCCGAAGGCCTATCTTCACGATGAGGCTTCCACCGACAAGCGGGATCCCACCGTCAACGCCAATGGTCCGATCTACGGAGCGCTCGAGGCCAGCGCGGATTACGTACCCGTCCTGGACCCGGTGGGTCACAGAGCCAGCCAAGTGAAGATACCGGTTCGCGATCCGGATACGCCGCTTGCGGCACGGCCGCCGCTACAACCCTCACCGTACTGGGGTGAGGAAGCGATCTGGACCAGTCAGGCCAACGCCCACAATCCGATGCTCGATCACAAGGGCCGGGTCTGGCTCACCTCGACCGTTCGCCCCAGTGAGAATCCGGACTTCTGCAAAGAGGGGTCGGACCATCCGTCGGCGAAGGTATTCCCGCTGGACAGGGCCCGCCGCCACGTCTCTATGTACGATCCCGCAACCGAACAGTTCACTCTCATCAGTACTTGTTTCAGCACCCACCACCTGATCTTTGCAGAGGATGCCGACCACACACTCTGGACCAGCGGTGGTGGCCCGGTCATCGGCTGGGTGAACACCAGGATGTTCGACGAGACCGGCGATGAGGAGAAGTCGCAGGGTTGGACACCGCTCATTCTAGACACCAACGGCAACGGCAAACGGGACGAGTATGTGGAGCCTGACCAGCCGCTCGATCCCACCAGGGACAAACGGATCAACGCTCGCTACTACGGCGTGGCCGTGAACCCCGTAGACGGGTCGATCTGGGGATCGACGTTGGGCTTCCCCGGTGCGGTCATGCGGCTGGACCCGGGACCGAATCCACCGGTCACAGCTCTGACGGAACTCTACGAGCTACCCTGGGGCAACCCCAAGGCGCCCGTCCAGGGGTACTCTCCACGCGGTATGGACATCGACCGCAACGGCGTCGTCTGGACGCCCCTGGCCAGCGGGCACATGGCCAGCTTCGACCGCCGCAAGTGCACCGGGCCGCTCAACGGGCCGACCGCCACAGGGCAGCACTGCCCCGAAGGCTGGACCCTCTATCCGGAGCCGCTCCCGCAGCTCAAAGGCCTGGAGGATTCAGGCGGCGCCGAGGCCAGCTACTACACTTGGGTGGATCAGTTCGATACCTTAGGGTTGGGCAAAAACATACCGATTAACACCGGCAATGGGTCCGAAGGACTGCTGGCTCTGAAGGACGGGGAGTGGGTCATCATGCGCGTGCCCTACCCTCTGGGCTTCTACACCAAGTGGATGGACGGCCGGATCGATGATCCGAACGCCGGATGGAAGGGTAAGGGACTGTGGTCCACGGTGAGCACCCGAGGGCCCTTCCACATGGAAACCGGAAAAGGGACAACGAGCAAGGTCGTGCACTTCCAGCTTCGTCCCGACCCGCTGGCGAAGTAAACGGATCCGTTCAACTGAAGGCTCACTCCTTGGCGGGCAGTGCAGCAAGAGTTTCTAGAACCAAGATAAAAACAGTTCTCGTAGGCTCTCTGGAACACCTAGCTGTCGAACACATACCGGTAGACGTTCGTTTCTCTCTGCTTGAACCCCAAACGCTGATAGAGGCGGTTGGCTGCTTCCCGGCTGGGCCGAGAGGTTAAATCCACCGTTCGGGCACCCTGATCTCGAGCCACCTTCAAAGCTTCCTGATTCAGCACTGCACCAATACCCTTCCCGCGAACACCCTCATCAACCACCACGTCCTCAATCCATGCGCGCAAGCCCGTGGGAACCGGGAATAAAGCCAGGGTCAGGCTACCGACGATAGCACCCTCCATTTTCGCGACCAGCAATCGAGTGGCATCCGATTGAACGATCCGATCCAACTCCTGTTCTCCGGGAGGGGGCGCCGAACGACTCAGCTGTGGAATTAAGCGGGCAAAGGCTTCCACCAGTTCCGTACTGACTTCCGTCACTTCTTCGACCTTCATTTCCGGCGTCTCATTCATCCACGCCTTATATATCACGAAGGTCTGGTGGGGAGCGCGCTTCGCGCGCGTTCCAGGCTTCAGGTTTCACAATCACGGATCTTCGCGGATTTCAGCTTCTGACTTCTTCTTTCTTCTCAGCGGTCTGCGGTATGCGGTCCGTGGTCTGTGGGCTACGCTTGATTCAATTCTCGACTTGGGATAAAAGAACTGGCGTTTTAGTGATCTCTTTAACAACAACCGAGAAGGATGGGAATAGATGCAAACTCCAGATGATCTTTTGTACAGCAAGGAACACGAGTGGATCCTGAACAAAAATGACGTTGCCACCCTTGGAATTACCGACCACGCTCAGAAAGAGCTGGGCGACGTGGTATTCGTTGACCTCCCGGAAGTAGGAACGACATTGAGTGCTGCCGAGTCCTTTGGTTCCGTGGAATCGGTGAAGGCGGTGTCGGAGATTTACGTTCCGGTCTCCGGAGAAGTGGTGGAGACCAACGAGTCGTTGCTGGACGCCCCGCAAAAGATCAATGACGACCCTTATGGCGAGGGCTGGATCATTCGTATCCGTCTGGAAAATCCGACAGAACTGGAGGCCCTCATGTCTTCCCAGGAATATTCCAAATACGTCGAAAAAGAGTCACAGGAGTAATTCATGCGTTACGTTTCGATCACACCGGAAGAGAAACGGTTGATGCTGAAGGCCACCGGGGTGGATCGAGTAGAGGATCTATTCGCCACCATTCCCGAGAATCTCCGGCTCAGGAAAACCCTGGACATCCCGGAAGCCGCTTCAGAAACGGACATCCTCAAATATTTCAGCTCGCTGGGCCGGAAAAATGCCTCGGCCGAAAACTTCGAATATTTTCTAGGGGCGGGGGCCTACAATCATTTCATCCCCACCCTGGTGGACTCGGTCATTTCCCGATCCGAGTTTTACACCTGCTATACCCCTTACCAGCCGGAGCTTAGCCAGGGAACACTACAGGCCACCTTTGAATTTCAGACACTCATTTGTCAGCTCACGGGAATGGAGGTTG